>CAZEMW010000040.1:3443-11834 GCA_964513105.1 uncultured Fibrobacterota bacterium | reverse complement strand
GAATATCAACGATAGCCTTGGAGGTAATCTCTCCCGCGACTACGACAAGTCCGGTGGTCACCATGGTTTCACATGCAACGCGAGAGTTCGGGTCCTGGGCGAGCATTGCATCGAGTATTGCATCTGAAATCTGGTCGGCAACTTTATCCGGATGTCCCTGGGAGACACTCTCGGAGGTAAAAAGGTGCTTCATGTATCCTCCTGAAATTTGATTGAAACAGATTCTGATTTCCCTGTGAGATCATAGGAAAATACGTAATTCGGGTGAAAATTACAAGGAAAACAGATTTGAGTGATTTGCGGGCAGTTCTATCGGTTACCACGCTCTCCTTCAAAACGCTTGAGAAGCTCTGGAAGAGGAATCCCTTTTTCTCTCGCAACTCGAGCCATATCTTCGTATTCCGCTTTCTCAAAGACGGTATCCCCTACTTCGTATGACTTCACTCTGATCGTCTCATTTCCGAGCTCCGTTTCGCTCTCCTTACGCGGTGCAACTACTCTGCTCCTCACATCGTACCGCACACCAAGCGTGTGCGTGTTGCGCATGATGCGATCAATCAACCGGTCACGATCGGCCGGACGGCACATCACACTCAACCGGTATCCCGGTCTTCCTTTTTTCATAAAGACAGGGCACCACGAAACATCAAGAGCCCCGTCGACCGTCAGTTCCTCGGCCGCAAACGCCATCACTTCACCGGAGATGTGATCCATATCCGATTCCAACACGCATACTTGATCACATCGTTCACTTTCTTCCGTGTCCTCGGCAATCATGAACACCCGAAGAAAATTTGGGTAGTTGGAAAAGACTTTGGTTCCGCATCCGTAGCCAATCGCCTCAACTCGCCCCCGGGCACCGGTGGTGACTTGCGTACCCAGAGCGGTTAGCAAAGCACATCCGGTGGGAGTAAGGATTTCGGTGGGAATATCCAGCGTCCGATACTGGTAGCCTTGCAGCATTTCCGCCGTGGCGGGTACCGGTACCGGCATCGTCCCGTGCTCGGCGGTGATGGTTCCATATCCGACCGTGATTTCCGAAAAAGTCGCCTCATCAATTTTCAGATACTCCAAAGCCAACGCACAAGCCACGACATCCACAATGGTATCGACGGCTCCTATCTCGTGGAAATGCACTTTCTCGAGTGCGATCCCGTGCACCTTAGCCTCTGCTTCACCGATTTTCTGCAGAACACGACGACACCGCTGGAACACCCGGTCCGAGTAACCGCCAATTTCTATAATGTCCAGGATCTCGGGAAGGTGGCGATATTTCTTCGGGGTGTCCCAAGAAAGCTTGAGGTGACGGCACGCTATTCCGCTGCATTTCCGGGAATCAAAATCAACCTGCAAGCCGGGGATCTTCAGCCTGTCGATCTGTCGCTGAAGAAATTCCCGAGGAACACCGAGATCACATAGCGCGGATACGATCATATCCCCGGCCGCACCGCACACAACATCGAAATGAATTTGCCGCATCTTTCGGCCCTTCCTGAAATGAACCTCATTTTCGGTCTATATGACCCAACATATCAAAGTCGCCGCTAATCGGATTTTGCAACAGAGCACAAAAATATAGTGTGATACGCCTGAAAGAGCGCAACCGGGACGGTGTTCCGGGGCTCTTGTCATTCATCCAGACAGCAGCCCCTGTCACTGCAGAATTGAAAATCTGCCGCGATGTACTTCACAGTCGGCCTTGACGGTGATCACGTAGCTTCCCGGAGCAACGCGTTCCAAATTATCAACCGGCCGATATTTTCCGGTCTGAAAGTTCCGGCTTTGCCAAAGAATTACTCTCCCTTTGAGATCATAAATCCTAACCGTCAAAGCGGTGCGCCGGTGCACTGAAAGTACTCCGCCCGTCAGCGAAACAACTGCCGCCCGAGTTCGGGCACTCCGGGCCCGCGGCGATTTAGCGGAAAGAGTCTTTCCATATTCCAGAGACGGCACCCCCCATGGAGCCACAACGGCTGTTGGGAAGGAGGCGTGAACCGGATCGTCGGAGCAGGTATTGATCAGTCGAGGACTGCCCGAAGTGGCTGTCCAGTCGATTGTGAGATCACGAACCGTATCGGTAACCGTCTTACTCTCCACATCGATAACGTGTGCCCGAAACTCAATACCGTCGTCGGTTTGATACCGAGGCCGCACAAAGCCCCACCGTCGAACCGTTGCGTGGTTTCCGTTTGGAAGCAAATACGCTCCGTTAATCGGTTTGACCTCATACGGTGATCGATCTTCCGTATCAATCCAGAAATGCGTAGTAACCTCCCGGGTAGAGGATACCTGAAACCGGGGGCCACAACGGCGACCGGGGGTTCTTCCGATCTCTTTTCCCTGTGAGAAGACGGCATAGGCGATGATACCGCTTTCAGGATCATCCACCGGATCCCATGATATCAGTGTGCCGCTTTCATAGTGCGGATATCTCAAAATGTCAAGTCCTGAAATCTGCACTTCGGTTACCGCCGGCGGAGGAGTTTGATCGTAAACCACCGACGTCGCATTGTACAACGTATTCTGATTGTTGTTGCGGACGGCCACTTTGCTGTCGGAGATTCCGACGCTGAAATCGGAAAACTCGGATTTTGCCACAAAAACACCTCCGTCAAGCATTCCGTCGGAGGTCACATGGTCTAGGGCAATGTCGCCGGAAGCATTCACGGATTGAGTACTGTTACCGGCAAATCCGAGCAACCGTGCATGAGAAACCGCACCGGTGCCTCGAACGTTCAACCCGATCTCGTCGGCGGCCTCCATTTCGGAATTGTCGATCGTCACGTAAGACGCACTAACCCCGTACTTACTTGACACCGAAACCGCTCCCCCGGAAGTCATTCGACAATTCTTCACATAGATATCCTGTATCATATGCGTGCCTCCGCCGAACACTGAAAGAGCGGTATTCTCGATGTTTTCAAAGCGACATCGGCTCACGGCTACAAATCCGTTTTTGTTGTTCCCTCCCGCGCGGATTTCCATCCCGTAATCGCAGTCCTTTGCCACCACGTTTATTATGTTGAGCTTGTCGTTACGAAACGGTTCCCCGCAGCACCCGTCGGTACTATTCACTCCGATGGCCCGAGTGCATTCGACTGCTTCGAAATCACCCAGAGTGTTATTCTGCGTGCACCCGTCGATATTGACGGCACTTGTCATGTTCTCAAAACGAACGCGCAGGATTTCATATGTAATGAAATAATGGCATTGGGTTATGCCGTATTTACCACCTCGCACGGTACAGTTGATAAATCCCTTGTGCGAATTCACATTATCGGGTTTAAACTGAACAATCGTTTTACCGATCCCCTCTCCGTAAATCAAACCGTCGGTGAGCGCCGAAGGTAGTGAATACGTTCCTGCTCCCAGGTAGATCTCTTTTCCCTCGTCATTGAGAGCGGCAACGATCTCTTCCGGCGTTCGTCCGGTATAGTCTTCCAGCCCCGGCCTGGGTGCGCGAAGATCTCGGGGGGGCATTATGACCGGGCGTATAACGTCGGCGCCCTCGAGTGGATAGTCGCTTTGCGTACCCGACACCTCGACTTCGCCGTTCTGCTGTATCTCTACCCATCGTCGGGCGGGGGCAAAATTGGTGGAGACCCGTACCGAAGTCGACGGATACTGTTGAAAATACGGATCGCGCGCGGTTACTCCATCCTGGAAATGTCGAGCCGGGAAAAAGTCCTTTGGCCCTATGGCGTGCGTTTTGTATTCACTCCCGGCGACAGCCTTATTTCCCATTCCTCCCATTCGGAACGTCGCCCCCCGATACGGAGTGGAACTGTTCCGACATCCGTACACAATTTGGTCGGGATAGGTGAGTAAATCGATATCCTTATACGGATCGTTCGTCGCTTCGCTCGTTGCGCCGGGACCGTTGCAGAGAAGCATACACCTGACGGCAAAATCGAAATCCGCGATCGGCGAAGCCCACCGCCCATACTCGGTATTCACGTGAGCGAAGGTAATCCCGAATCCGCGGGCAATGTGAAACGGTATCCAGTTCGTCTGCTCCCACACTATCGGGCTCTGAATATAGGTTCCGATTCCGTTTCCTTCAGGATGGTCGGCGTAGATACGAAGTGAAGGAGATTCGGGCCAGTCCCACGCATGTTTTCCGTTTCTCTTACTGTAATTCTGGAGACTTGTAACGGGTTTGTGAACGAACAGGCCACGTACAAATCCGTTGAACTGAAGTTGCGGAGTTTGTCCACCGTCCGGATTGTTCTTGGGGAACATATACCCACCGTTATAGTAGAATGAGACGCTGTCCACGTGACTGAAGAACATTCCTCGTGAAGAAGCCGATTTGTAGAACACACACCGACGGATACGTCCGCCTTTCTGTTCGATCCGGGGACTATGCCAGTAAAAACCACAGTCGATCATGTCTGCATTGATTGACCAGGAAGCGCTTCCGCCAATGAATTGGACGTCGTGAACAGGCTCGTCGACCGAGATCGACGGTTTCGAGTCGCCGTCGAACACCACAGCATCTCCCGGTTGCAGTTGACTGAATATTTCCTGCACATTGGAGACGGCTCCCGTACGGTAGACGGTACCGGTCGTTGGAGACGCAGCTCCCCAGGAAAAAGCGATAAGCAGCAAGCCGGTTCTCAACGACATACGACCCCCAATCATTGTTGCCCCCGGATTCTATCGGCTCCGAAGTTCGCCTCGGGACTGCACTGCAGGCGTTACACGCGCCTGTTAAGCGCTTAATTAAAACTGGGACGTTCCCGTACCATAGGACGGTCGAATTCAGGATAGCTTGTTTCATAACGACCAACGTCCCACCACCAATTATAATACATAGTCTATCCGCCTGAAGGGAATTCGAGTACATTTTGTCTGATTCCGGCATTCTGCCGAGTCATCATCCCGGCGTTGGCGCAAACGTGCGTTGACAGCGGACTGGTGATTGTCGAGGCCCACGGGTGTACTATTTTAAAACAAGTAGTGCCTGTCCGAAAACCCCATTCAGCGCCTCGACCGGCTGCGAAAGTGACTGGCTTCGTTGTCCCAAGCCGTTCTGGGCGGAAGATATTCTATATCTATTGCGGCATAAGATACTGTACGCCGACAAACCCGCCTGCGCGGACTCGTCGGCTACAGTATCTAAATCGCCGTATCTCACCGGATACGCCTCTTTGTGACGCCTCGCCAGTCACTTTCTCGCTCGCTCGAGGCACTAAAGCGAGTTTCCGGACAGGCACCAAGTAGTTCGCGAAAAATGTGATCCTCCGCCAAGGGAGACGATTTGATCGGGCGCTGCCGTCAACCCGCGCAGCATCCCGGCTCACCTTCAAACACAATTATGTCCTCCACCTAAGTCCGGTTTCTCCAACAGCATACCAGTGATTTCGGAATCGCTCAAAAGTCACCCGAATGGCCGTATGTATTTTTTCATATCAGCCCGCCTGAATCCGGCCGTCCGTTGACGACATCGGGCGAAACAGCCCCTTCAATTCGAAGGCTATTCCAAAGGAGTATTGCAGATGACATTCGATCCATACCTGGCCGAAGCACAGGTGAAGGAAGCACGAGAAAAAGGCAAAGCGGAAGTGAAGCCGACGTCCGCGCAGGAAAAATGGTTGGAATTGGGCTTCGGTCTTTTTATCCATTTTGGAATCAACACCTTCAATGACGCCGAATGGTCCGACGGTACCCTTGATCCCGCAACGTTCAACCCGACGAAATTCGATGCCGAACAGTGGTGCCGCGCGGCTAAAGATGCAGGCATGAAATACCTATTGGTTGTTACCAAACATCACGATGGTTTCTGCCTTTGGCCGTCGCGCTGGACCGACTACCATGTTGGTTCATCGCCGTTCAAAAAAGACGTGCTCAAACTGATTGCCGATGCGGCGAAAAAATATGATTTGAACCTGGGGTGGTACTACTCTCTCTGGGATCGAAACTATCCCGGATACAACAATGATCATGCTTATGCCATCTATATGAAACGACAATTGGCGGAGTTGCTCACAAACTACGGAGAGATCATTCAACTGTGGTTTGACGGTGGGTGGAAGAAAGGTGGCGTGCACTACCAGGATTCCTACCGCTGGTACTGGCGTGAAATCTATGAGCATATCAAAGCCATTCAACCCGATTGCCTGGTTGCCGACAACGCGACTTCCGGTCAAAGCGGCCAAATCGCAATGTGGCCGTGCGATTTTCGAATCGGGGAACGGAAAGTACCTCTGGAAGACGATCGGAAAATCTGGTACTGCGGCGGTATCGGCGACTACCTTCCATATGAATGCTGTAACACCCTGTCTAAAGGAGGAAGCGGCCAGGGTATGTTCGCCGGAGGAAAGTGGTTTTGGCATGAAGACGACACGACGGCCAAGGAGCCCGAATGGGTAATTGAGCAACTTAACATCTGCAATGCCCGAGGTGCCAATTTCGTACTAAACGCGGGTCCCACCTCGGAGGGACTTTTGCGCAGCGTTGACGTTGAATGCCTGAAAAAAGTCGGCGAGCTTCGAAAGTAAGCTTACAGTACCGGCCGTGAAGAGTTGAACCTTCCCCGCACCGGCCGGTACGGATTTCACCTATGCAGCGAATCACCATAGAAAAACTTGTTCACGGCGGACAGAGTCTTGCTCGCCTTCCCGACGGCCGGGTTGTTCTGCTTAACGGTGGTCTCCCCGGGGAGACCGTTGATGCAGAAATACAGAGAACAAAGGGCGGGCTCTCAACAGCCGAAGTCATCACCATAGTCACACCGGTTCCACAGCGCCGTACGCCTCGATGTCCATAATATGGGAGGTGCGGCGGATGTAACTGGCAACACATGACCTACCCTGCCCAGGTTCAGGCAAAAATCGGCATATTTGATGAATGCCTCAGTCGTATCGGAAAACTGCAAACTGTTCCCGATCTGGAGGTATTCGAATCCCCCGAATGGAACTACCGTTGTCGTGCGCAATTCAAACTGGACCCGCATTCCGCAAAGGCCGGTTTTTGCCGTCGAGGCACAAATGAGGTGATCACGATTAGCTCCTGTCCACTCCTGCATTCATCCCTCAACGAACTACTGTCTGCTCCCGAACAGCTTTTTCGACAACTCCCTGAAGGAACGAAACAGCTGAAGGTGATCGCAGGCGATCGAGGGCTCTCCTCACATCCCGTTTTACCGGGACGGACCGGGGAGAAAGCTGATATACATGTCGACACGGCAATTTTTCAGATATCCGGTGGCGGCTTCTTTCAGGGGAATCATTATCTTCACAAATCACTCGGACGCTGGGCCGAGTCATATGTAGGCGGAAACTACTTCATCGACCTTTACGGTGGAGTCGGTTACTTTTCGGTCCTGCTGGGAAATCGGTTCAGGAAAGGTGTGCTAATCGAGTCCTCACGCAATCTGGTCGAAAATGCGACCGAGAACCTGCGCGCAAATGATCTTGACCACATAAAGGCAGTAAGAGTTTCCGCCGAACAGTTCACATCTCGTCTCGACCTTCCGGCGCAGTTTACCCCCGACCTCGTAATTGTCGATCCTCCTCGGCCCGGCCTTACAAAAAAGGCGATGGAAAATCTGGTGTCCCTTCATCCCCGGACGATTCTATATGTATCCTGCGATCCGGCCACCCAGGCGCGAGATATTGGGAAACTTGTTCATCGTCACAACTACCGCATGGATCGACGAGCTCTCTTTGATCTGTATCCTCAAACGCACCACCTCGAAACCGCCGTTCTTCTTCAAGCATAATGCGCCGTCACCGTTACCCTGAAAACGAACATGGACCCGACAACACGAGCTGCCCCACCGCATTGAGCCTGACTCATCAAACCGGCCGAGCCATGCATGCTTTCCGTTAAGTAGTGCCTGTCCGAAAACCGCGTTCGGGCTACTGCGGAACCCAAAGAGGAGTAAGCAGCGAAATGATGTATTTTAACTCTTACCAGTATCAGAATGGCCGAACAAGGGAGCCGAACACGGTTTCCGGGAAAGGACGATGAGGGAATGTCTGTTCAGGATATTATACAAAGATATGAGAAAAACCCGATACTCATGCCCGGCACCTACCCCTGGCGACGCGTGGTTACCTTCAATCCGGGCGTTATCCTGGTGGAGAATACCTTCTATTTGTTTGAGCGAGCCTGCTCGAGTCTCGCACCCCTCAAGTGCCAATTCGGTCTCCTGAAAAGCACCGACGGTTTGCATTTTGAACATGTTAAAAACGAGCCGATATTTTCACCTGAAGATCTGGGTACACCGAGAGGTACTGTCGAAGATCCCAGAATTGTGGAAATCGACGGCGTTTTCTACATGAATTTTGTCCATCGTAATTTCGCTTCCATTTGCCGTCCCAACGGTGTCGGAGTACCGGATTATATAGAAGCGGAAGGGATCCCGGCCGATGATGCCAACAC
>CAZEMW010000040.1:0-3433 GCA_964513105.1 uncultured Fibrobacterota bacterium | reverse complement strand
AACACCTATCGATCAGGTATTGCGACTTCGACGAATCTGATTGACTGGACCGTGAAATCCATCTACTCTCCACCCGACATACATGAACGTGACGACGTACTGTTTCCACGGAGGATTTCCGGACGATTTGCAATGCTGCGCCGTCCGGATGACTTTGTCGGGCCGCAATACGGGTGTGAAGCTCCGAGTATCTGGATGTCCTATTCCGATGATCTCACCGACTGGTCTGCGCAACAACTGGTGGCAACACCGGCCTACCGGTGGGAATCGAAAAAGATAGGGGCGGCGTCTCCGCCGATTGCAACCGATGCCGGGTGGCTGGCATTTCATCACGGTGTCGACGAGAATTCGACATACCGCCTGGGGGCGTTGCTGCTTGACGGAGAAGATCCGACCCGCCTTCTCGCGCGGACTCCCGAACCGCTGATGGAACCGGAGACATACTATGAAAAAGTTGGACTGATCATACCGAGCGTAATCTTCCCCACCGCGGCCGTTTTGCGCGGTTCCGAAATATTCATCTATTACGGCTGTGCGGACACCTGTATCAGCGTGGCCAAAACAACACTTGGAAAGGTCCTCGACGCTCTTCAGGCAGTCTGAGAAAAACGCCATTTCATCCCGTTCGCGGGAGCAATATAAAAGTCTTTTGACGGAGTGGAGTGCGGTATTGAGCACAGTCGAATGCTGAAGTCTAATCATTGTTTTTGGATCTTTGTCGATTACCGAACGGAGCCGAGACATCCGGCTTTGCCGGCTCGATCGAAGACGACGCAGGAGGGGCATCGGTGCACCCAACGGGAATGATTATCGAGGAACATAAAAACTACTATGTAGTGGATCTGCCCGAAGGCCCCGTATTCGCGACCCCGAAAGGCGGGCTCAGAAAAAAGCGCGGGCTACGTCTGTGTGTGGGCGACAAGGTTTCTGTGGAAGTACTCAATGAAGATACCAGGGAAGCCGTCATACATAAGGTCTCCAGGCGCGACACATACATTCCTCGCCCCCCTCTGGCAAACATGGATCTGGCAGTGGTTGTGTGCACCTTACGAAAACCGACTCTGGTGTATGAGACCCTTGACCGGTTTTTGTTCTCGGCGGAGCACCATGATTTCTCACCTGCAGTGGTATTTAACAAATTAGATCTGCTTTCCCCGGAAGAGGTCTGTCGTCTTGACGAAATTGCAGCCGTGTACGGCAAAATCGGCTACGAAGTCGGGCGTTGCTCCGCTCACACAGGAGAAGGTATCGATTCGCTGATCGAACAGTGGAAAGGGCGCAATGCGTTTCTCGCCGGACCATCCGGCGTTGGCAAGAGCTCTATTCTTGAACGGGTGTTCCCGGAAATAGAGTTCGAGACAAATGAGCTTTCCCCGCACCTGGATCGAGGGGTACATACCACAACCTTCACCCGGCTTCTGCGGCTGCCCGGCGGTGGACATATAGCAGATACCCCCGGCTACTCTTTTCTGGACATCCCCACGATTCCCGAAGAAGATGTCGGTCTCTATTTTCCCGAGATAGTCTCCCGTACCGGCCAATGCCGATTCAATAACTGTCTTCACCTGCAGGAACCCGGGTGCTCGGTTCGATCCGATAGTGAAACGGGAGAAATCGCCGCGTGGCGATACCAAAACTATAAAAAATTCTACCAGGCCATGAAGGAACGCAATCAACGCCGGCCCGAGGGATTCTCCCGACAAGGATAAAACCAAAGAGCAAAATAGATAGAGCGATCACAGAAGAAGCAGAGCCCGGGAAGCCGCGAGAAACGCCGAAAGAATTTCCTCCTCGCCACAAGCCATTCCTCGACCCTTGACCTTCGGTGACTGAGCGGTGCCGAAGTCTGACCTTTGACCTTCGGTGACTGAGCGGTGCCGAAGTCTGACCTTTGACCTTTGACCTTTCCCCATCAGGGCCGTTGAACAAAACCGTCCGGTATGACGAAAGAATACCCGTACGTTTCAGATTCGAAGGTAAGACTTCTCTCGTCCGGAGTATCGAAACAGAGCACTCCAAACTGATTCGTCATACTTTCATCACAGAAAAAGCGGGCAGTGTCCTTTTCAGCCGTTGAGTAGTTCCCGGTGAAGAAGAGGCGGACGACCTCTTTGTCAAACGGCGCAAAGCGTGAAACCGCCGAATACGTGCCGGTAACACGCCGATTTGATTCCGACACTCCGAAGCGTACCACTTGATCAATCATCACCTGTCGAATACCAAGATCGAGCCGAATTGAGTCTTCATAGGTATTCCCATTGTCGGTGACTTTGAAATGAAGCGGTATTGTACGAGAAGAGATCTCCGAGCCAGAGAGATCGAACGCAAGAGAATCGCTCAGGACCAGAGGGGGAATTGTTTTTACTCTTGTGGGCAAGAATTTGGCCTTCCCGTGGTAGTGGAACAGATATGAATCGACAAATCCGCCTGTTATTACCCCGTCCGGAGTCATCTCGAACCCCATCATGTAATCATCCGATACTTCGCGATACGCCGAAAGATATACCTCCGTAAGATCGATCGCAAATGAAACGGTCGGTGATCCCGGATTTGAAAGATCAATAGTAGTATCCGAGACCAAATGCCACAGCGGACCTTTCTCAATTGTATACCAGGGAAATGAATTGGCTGCGGAGATACCGCTCACGTACGATGATGGCTCGAAAAGGTTGTGTTTGATGGTGTCCAACTCACTGTACCCTTCCCCTGTTGTTCCATAATGAAAGACGGCTCGGCAGGAAATGCTGTCGTTGGAGAGAGTATAGATCCCGTCGGAAAACGATGATCGAACCGGAAGCGTTAGTGTGCCGGGATTGATGGTGCCGACAAGATTCTTGACGAATTCGTAGAGCAGAGTCCCGAACGCCAGGCTTTCCGTTTTGTTCCGATAGGTAATGTAATTCCCCAGGTGCAGGACCGGTATCATGGTAATGGGAAACTGAGCGTATACCGGACACTCATCCGACCAGCCGAGATAAACCATGGTGTCGGCCTCCGATGTCTCGCCGAGATCGTCGGTAAGGATGACCCGTACCGATGCAAGACCGACTGAATCGTACACCATTTTCAGGGTATCGGTGCCGGCGAGCACCGTATCCACCACACCATCATTATCCAGATCCCAACCGAATGAAGTGACAAGCCCCGCCCGCTCAACCGCCTCGGAGGTAACCCCCCCAAGAAAAACGACGGTGTCACCGGTTGCCGCCATGAAAGGAGATACCCTGTCGACAAATGCACGACTTTCCGTCTCAAAGGCATCCGCGAGACTGTCCGATGGATTGTTCAAAGGTCCGATGCACGAAATAAACATCAATGCCGGAAGGAGCACTATGGGATAACGCATGGCAGAGCCCCGCACTAGAGTGTAAAAGAAATGGTAAACGAGAGAAAACCAACCCCGGCCAAACCGACTCCAATACCGCGGTAGAGC
>CAZEMW010000039.1:3794-11902 GCA_964513105.1 uncultured Fibrobacterota bacterium | reverse complement strand
ATGCCTATCAGGATTACTGCATTGCCGTACTCGCCGAACGTCTTGGACACGCCGATGTGGCCGGGGAGTACTACGAGAGTTCCAAGAAGGTCTGGAATCTGTGGCGCGACGATATCAAGTTCTTCGCCCCGCGCAAGCCCGACGGCAGATGGGTTGAGCCGTACGATCCGTCTCGGGCGGTTCGAAGAGATCACTGGAATGATCCTTATTTCTATGAAGGAACCGGGTGGCAATGGTCGTTCAGTGTTCAGCATGATTTTCCGGGGCTTATGCAGCGCTACGGCGGTCCCGAGGGTTTTGCCGGGCATCTGGATGAGTTTTTCGACGACGGTCACTGGAAACCAAAAGAGACAATGCTTCATGTACCCTATCTGTATCTCTATGCCGGACGGCCCGACCGAACGGTCGAACGGGTACGCGCTGCAATGGAGCGGCATTTTCACACCACTCGCAAGGGGCTCAGCGACAATGAAGATATGGGATGTCAGGCGGCATTCTACATGTGTTCGACCATGGGGATGTATCCGCTCATGGGGCAGGATCTCTACTGGCTGACCACCCCGATCTTCACGAAAACAGAAGTCCAACTCGGCAGTCCGGACAAAGTGCTGAAGATCGAAGCTCCCGAAGCGGGGGACAAAATGTATCCCCGTCGCATTCTGTTCAACGGCAAACCGCTGAAACATCACTGGATTCGACATTCGGATATTGCCGAGGGGGGAACGTTGACCTTTGAGCTGGGGGATACGCCGGGCGAGGCGTGATGGGGCGAGCTGTGCGAGATTTTCCTGCTCAAGGAGAATCTGTGCTGGAGATTTCGCATAGCCTCCCGATTTCAATCGGGAAGGTGCCCGTCACACAACCGGGTGAGACTCGCGAAAGGAGGAATAATGAAACGAGCAGCCCTTTGCTGCATTTTTATTCTGTCTACATGTCATTTTCTCGGAGCCGACGAGATTGTACTCTATGACGGTCAAAAAGCCAGAACGAAAATCCTGGATACTACCGGTTGCAGCGTTGTGATCGATCGAAACGGGAGAGCCGTGGCAATCCGGAAAAGAGGCGTTGATCGAATAATTATGAATGGCGATACTGTTTGCTATGCCGACTTCGTATGTAAAAAACAAAAAAAAGAATCCCTGGCCTCAAGAATTGAAAACCTGAGAGACCGGGTTGCGGATATGCCGTATCGGCTTCGACCGCTGGACACTAGCGAGACCATTGGCGTTGTCGGTCAGTCATTGAAATTAGCCTATGATTCCAGGATGGATGTACAGCACCTTGTGGATTCGTCCACAGCTGTTCTGAGTGAGTACAAGATGAAAGTGAAGGAAGTCTCAATACCGGAAGCGTTCGACCATTTTGATGCAGGCAGTACTCTTCGCTATTTGCTGTTCTTCACTTCACTGAAGTCGTCGGGAGAAGATATCAGTCCGTCTGACTATGGCCCTGTCCCGGCGGGCCCTGTTAGTATTCACATTAAGACGTTGAATGTTACCCTGGATATGAGTATCGTCGACGTGCGGAAACGGGTAGTGGTGTATGCCGCAACGATTGAATGCGGCGACGGACAGGTGAATACTTCTGTGAAACCCCAACCAGATTTCATAATGAGCAGTCCCGGCTCACCGATGGGGCACGTGCATCACACTACCGGTAATTCGTTTATTGAGCAAAAAATCGCGGAAAAGATATGCCGAGAGGCCAACAAGGGAAAACCCGATCTATCATCCGTGGTGCAGCGAATGCTCTGGACGGGCCTTGTGGAGCGGCTGCATTCTTACCTTTCCGGCAGGGAGTTCAACACCATGCCGGATGGTCCTCAGAGGCCGGTTGATGCCGATGGCTTGCAGAGCTCGGGTGGCTGAGTTGCTACCAAAGTTCCGGTGACTGAGCTTAGTCGAAGTCACCGTCTTACAGAACAGGCATTTCGACACTTTCAACGTCGCTCTGTGCAGCGATGCGTTACACGACCGGGTAATAGGGGGACGTGAGTTCGTCCCTTTTTCGTTAAGCGGACTACGATTACGATTACCAGCACGAGCACGAGCACGAGCACGAGTTCAGAGTTCAGAGTTCAGAAAAAAACGGTGAGCGATTAAGGTGTGGTGCGGGGTCTATACCAATGAGTGCACAATGAATCGTGAAAAAACAAAAGAACTGTACGAAAAGTACGCCTACCTGATCTATGGCCGGTGCCGCACGATTTTGCGGGACGAGGCTGATGCGTGGGATGCGGTGCAGGAGGTGTTTTTGAAGCTCACGAAGCATTATGATTCGATGCGCGACAAGAGTAAAGTGGTGTCATGGATTTTTACTGCCGCCAAAAACCACTGTTTCAACGAACTTCGACGGCGGAAAAAGTTCGATATGGGTACCGAGTGCGACGAGATTCGGGGAAACGAGCGGACCGAGGAGCGCATCGATGCACGTGATGTCATTCGACGTATTCTGTCGCTCCACAACACCAGGGTGCAGGACGCGGTCTATTACACGTATGTCGAGAAACTGGATCAGAAATCCATACAGAAAGTGACCGGTCAATCACCGGCCACGGTACGACGAAATTTGAAAAAATTCAAGGATAGTGTACCTTCTATGCGAAAACTTCTGGAGATCGAATGAGTTGTTCGGAATTCTCTGATATTGATCTGATCACATTTGTCGCCGGTGACTGTGATCCGGAATGCGCGGAACGGATTTCCGAACATCTCCGGGGATGTGCCGAGTGCCGTAGAACAGTGGAGCACCACGCCGCCGAAAAATCGGAATTCCTCAGCCGCCACTCTTTCGAGCGGTACGAACAGGCGACACGGGACGAGCATTCGGCACCAACTCGTCGGAAATCAAAACTGCTTCAGTTCCCCGGTCGGTACGCACTGGCGGCAAGCCTGGTGCTGTTCGTTATCGGCGGATATGTGATTCGTCGTACCACCATGGATCCTTCCTTAGAGGCCGGCTATCGGATAAAAGGCAAGGCGGGGATAACCGTCTGGAGCATGGGGGCCGACGGGGCTCCCCAAATCCGGGAAAATGGGATATATTATCCTGGAGACCGTATTCAGCTCACTTACTCGTCGGAGGATACCACGCACCTGACAGTCCTCGGGGTTGAGGCCGGCGGTGCGGTGCAGACCTATTTCCCATCGAACGGTACGATGTCGGTCCCGGTTGAGCCGGGAAGTGATATACCGTTACCAAACAGCATCGTGCTGGACGACTACATCGGAAGCGAACTGTACGTCGCGGTTTTTTCGAAAGAGCCGATTTCTACGCACATGGTGGAAGATCGCGTGCTCCGGGTATATGAGCGTGACGGGTCTTTTGAGGCTGTCGCGGAGGCGCTGGGCGAATACGGTATGGTCGATACGGTGAGGATTCACAAAAAACAAACAGCTTCGAGGTAGCATGCCGACAGTCTCCGGTCATTCAGGCGTACGACGCTCCATTGTGTCGTGGGGGCATGCCTTTGGGCCATTTTCGATGATTCTCGTGCTGTTTCTCGTCGATGTCGGATACGGTGCTCGATATGCGGTTCTCGTCGGCAACAGCACGGCTTCGGGAGGATACGAAAAGCTCCGGTATGTTACGCGTGATCTCGACGAACTGGAGCATGCGCTCACCTCGTTTTGTGATTTCGAGTCACACAATGTGATACGTCTGGTGGACGAGTCTCCCGACCGGATGCTGGATGCACTTGATCGTCTTTCGGACAAGCTTGGCGTGGGAAATGAAAAACACCTGTTCTTTTTCTACTACTCCGGTCATGCTGATCGTGGTCATCTCCTGATGGGGCGAGAAAAACTCTCCTTTCACGAACTCCATCGGCGTTTCGAACGTTTCCCGGGGCACATCAAGATAGGGGTGTTCGATGCCTGTCAAAGCGGTGCATTCGCGCGCGCAAAGGGAGGACGACCGGCGGAACCGTTTCTTTTTCGTGAAGAAGAAAACATCGAAGGACACGTGATTCTGTATTCCAGTTCGGCAAACGAGAACTCGCAGGAGTCGGATATTTACAAGAATTCCGTGTTCACCTTTCATTTCGTGAATGCACTCAGAGGGGCGGGCGACGTAAGTGGCGACGGGTTGGTCACACTGTCGGAGGCGTATCGATATTCCTACGATCATACCGTGTCAAGTACGGCCCGGTCTCGGGCCGGTGCGCAGCATCCCGGATATCGGTTTCGCATCCAGGGTGAGGGAAATATTGTGCTCGCCGATTTGAAAAAACGCACTGCCGGTCTGCTGTTTGCCGAAACGCTCGGCGGAACCTTCACCATAACAAACGACAGAAATGCGCCGGTCGCCGAATTGTCCAAGAAACGGGGAAGAGCGCTCAAAGTGGCACTGTCACCGGGGACGTACCGGGTGATACGCACGGACGGGAGCCGAGTCGAAGAAACCGATGTTATCGTTGGTACCAGTGGCGTTCGCCGGGTTTCCGAAGGGGAGTTCCGGCCGGTTCATAGTATGGTGACCGCGGCAAAAGGAGAGCGACCGTTTATCTCATATTGGGCGGTCGAAATCGGCGGCGCCCTGAGCCTGACCGATTTCTCGGCGGTGGAAAATGGAATCGTCGGGGATCTGGCGGGCCCCGGGTCGATTGTCGGAACCGTTGATCCCCGTTTCCCCGAAACCACGACGGAGTGGTTTTTCAATCTCGAGCTTGCATCTTCTCGAGGGATTTGGTGGAACCTGGGCGGAAGGTATTCCTCGGCAACAATATCCTTTAAGAACGAGAATACCCGAACCGGCCCCGAGCAGACGGGGCAGTTTGCGGCTGAACTGATTGCGAATGGAGAACTGAGCGCTTTTGGGGTTCGAGCCGGAGCCGGATACTCACCGCCGGTACGCATATTGAGCAATGCCGCGGCGTACACCGGACTGACCCTTGTGTATACCCTGCTCGATCTGGATCTCACCTTTCGCGACGAACTCTTTGATCAAAACATCGATACTGTTCACGGGACCGATGGGTTTGCCGTGGCACCGTATGTCGGCATTCGGTACCGACAGCCTCTTCCCGGCTTTGTTGCCGTTAGTCTCCATGGAGAGTATCGCTTGTCCACGGACCGAATCGGGTATGAACCCGGGGAGTATACCAGTTCTCTGGGGGGATTTCAGGCGGGAGCTTCGGTTGCCGTCCTGTTCGGCCGGAATCGCTCGGACATGGGCCGAAATGGGAGAAGATAGAAGTATGAAAGCTAGAATTGTGCGTGCGGTCATGCTGTGCCTGATTGGTAATCTTCTGTTCTGCGCATCGGACAATCTCATGTCTCCCACGGAGGCCGGCGATACCCGATCGAACTTTCCGGCGGCCATGTCAATCATTCCTCTGGCGGTCGAGAGCGAGTGGCGGTATCGGACGAATGAATTCGACCAAAACGGAGAACCCGAAACTCCGTCACGGGTCTCTTCATTCGACCTTCATGTTCGCGCGGCGTTCGGGCTGCTCGAAGACTCAAGCCTGATCCAGTTTGGCGATTCGGCTGATTCAACGAAACCGGCGTGCACAGACACCTTCTACTCCTATCATTATCCGCTGAATGGGAAAGCTTTGCTTCTGGGCTACTGGAACAACAACAATCGTCCGGAAATCGACACCCCGGGGCTCTATGTTGTGGGGAGTCATTTCCCGAATACCGACAGCGTATCCTTGCTGAAGGATCCGTATCTGTGGCTTGCGTATCCTTCGGAGGTGGGCACGAAATGGAAGCGAATACCAGGAACCGACGATTCGGATACCCTGCTGACCGAGTTGGTATCGAAAAAAGAGCCGTTCTTTACCACGGTAGCTGAACCGGACGGATTGATTCCGGGCGATACGGTTCACTGCTACCTGTACAAAGAAAGGGTGGCGGATACGACTTGGTATCGCTATTTCCACCCCGAATACGGCGAGGTCGGCGCCTTGATGTTCCTTCACGGGGTACGTCGAAAGGTCTATACTCTGGACCACTACCGCCGGGGATGGTAATTGCCGTTTCCGGGCTGGGGTGTCGGTGCATCCTCGGGCTCCGATGCCGCCGCGCCTCCAACCTTTCTTTTTCTTTCGGCATCAGGGATATTGACCGCCCGCAACCCGGCACGCCACATAAATAACCCGACTTGGACAATATTCGGGCTGTATCCCGCGAAAGAGACAGATAATACGGCAAAACAGGTTCCGAAAGGCGATGCACTCCCGCTCGGTGCGGGGGGGGTACATCGGTCAAACGGCCGGCTCGCAGGGGAACCGCAGAATCCAGGAAAGAACACGGATGGACCGGCAGAATATCAGAAATGTAGCGATTATTGCACACGTAGACCACGGCAAGACCACTCTGGTCGATCAGATGTTTCGTCAAAGCGGCATGTTTCGGGAGAACCAGCGGGTTGAAAAGCGGCTGATGGACTCGATCGATCTGGAGCGAGAGCGCGGGATTACGATAGCCTCGAAAAACGGATCGTTTCAGTATGACGGCAAACGGGTGAATATCATCGATACGCCGGGCCATGCCGATTTCGGCGGTCAGGTTGAGCGAGTTCTTCGGATGGCCGACGGAGCGCTTCTTCTGGTCGATGCGCAGGAAGGTCCGATGCCGCAGACCTATTTTGTGCTGAAAAAGGCTCTTGCGCTTCACCTTCCCATTCTTGTTGTAATCAACAAAATAGACAAACCCGCGGCGCGCTGCGAATGGGTAATTGATCAGGTATTTGATCTGTTCGTAAAACTGCACGCACCCGACCACATACTCGATTTCCCGGTGGTGTACGCTTCGGCCAAGGAGGGGTATGCCCGCCTCGAGCCCCACGATTCAAATATGGATATGAAACCGCTGCTCGACAAGGTCGTCGGCTGCATGCCGCCCCCTGAAGGGGACCCGTCCGGTCCGCTTCAGGTTCTGGTGAGCTCGATCGACTACTCGCCCTATCTGGGCCGCCTGGGAATTGGAAAGATTACCAGCGGATCGTTGAACATAAACAAAGACATTGCCGTTTCTCTCACCAACGGAGCGCTGGTGCCGGCTCGGATCACCAAGGTGTTCCGATTTGTCGGCAATCAGAAGGAAGCGACCGAAACGGCCGGCGTAGGAGAAATCGTGGCGATCGCCGGTATGGACGACGTTACGGTCGGGGTTACCTATACCGATCCGAATGAACCGATTCCTCTGGAGCCCATAACGATCGATCCCCCGACCCTCAGCATGAATTTCATCCCCAACGACTCTCCGTTTGCCGGCAAGGAGGGGAAATTCGTCACCTCGCGGCATCTTGAAGAGCGTCTTAAACGTGAAGTGCTGTCCGATGTCGCACTGGTTGTCGAGGAGTTGACCGATGAAGTCGGATATCGGGTATCGGGACGCGGTGAGCTGCATCTTTCCATTCTCATTGAACGGATGCGTCGAGAAGGGTACGAATTCCAGGTTACTCGTCCGCAGGTCATTCTCAAGGAAGAGGACGGGAAGGTACTTGAGCCGTACGAAGAATTGACCGTTGACGTGGAGGATGCATATTCGGGAGCGGTGATTGAAAAACTGGGCACCCGTAAGGGCCGAATGATTTCCATGCACCAGGAGCAGGGCCTGACCCGTCTGGTGTACAACATCCCCACACGCGGGCTTCTGGGCTATCGCGCCGAGTTCATGACCGACACCAAAGGGATGGGAGTCATGAATTACATTTTTGCCGAATACGGTCCCCATGTTGGTGATATCCGAAACCGGAAAAACGGTGTGATGATCGCAAAAGAAAACTGCAGCAGTGTCGCCTACGCGCTTTTCAACCTTCAGGAACGCGGCAAAATGTTCATGGGGCCGGGCAGCCCGATCTATGCCGGACAGATCGTTGGGGAACACTGCAGAAACAACGACCTTGTCGTGAACCCCGGCAAAGAGAAAAAACTCACGAACATGCGCTCGGCCGGAGCCGACGACAATGTTCTTCTCACGCCGCCCTATCTGATGACCCTTGAGGACTGTATCTGCTATATAAACGACGACGAACTCGTTGAGATCACTCCCTTGGCGATTCGTCTGCGTAAACGTAATCGGCGAGTCAAGCCATAGAACGGCAGGATACGGAAGACCAGGGACGTGTCCAAACGTTGGTTGGATTTTCGCGAAGCC
>CAZEMW010000039.1:0-3784 GCA_964513105.1 uncultured Fibrobacterota bacterium | reverse complement strand
GCCTTACTGCACAACCGGCCTTTTTTCCTTCATCCCACGGCCTCTTCTCCCGAACGCGGGAGAAGAGGAACTCAATTAATCGGGAGCCAAAGGCTAATGCCGAAAAGCTTTCTCTTCGCCTGCACGGTCCATTTCTTGATCCTTGACCTTTGACCTTCGGTGACTGAGCGGAGCGCTGTACCGAGCGAAGCCGAGGTGCCGAAGTCTGATCTTTGACCTTTGACCTTTGATTTTTGATTTTTGATTTTTGATTTTTGATTTTTGATTTTTGATCTTATCCCCAATAGGAGGTTCCATGCAGAGAAGAAAACTCATAGCCGTCATCGCCCTGGCGGGACTATTGCCGGCGGCGATTGGATGCGGTAAGCAAGTGAGACGAATCGATCCGGACAGTACCACTGATTTGAGTGGGAAGTGGAATGATACCGATTCTCGTCTGGTTGCCGAAGAGATGATTTCCGACTGTCTGACTCGTCCGTGGTATACCAGTAAGTATGCCGCCAAGCAGCCGGTTCCCACGATCATTGTGGGTGATATCCGGAACAAGAGCCACGAGCATATCAATGTCGAAACGTTTGTCAAGGATCTCGAACGTAACCTGATCAATTCCGGCAAGGTGGAGTTCGTTGCGAGCCGAAAAGAGCGTGAGCAGCTTCGGAATGAAATCGAAAGTCAGCAGCAGCATTCATCGGAAGAAACGAGAAAGGAACAGTTCGAGGAATCCGGCGCCGATCTGATGTTGATTGGAAGTATCAATACGATTGCCGACCAGGAAGGACGCGATCGGGTTATGTATTATCAGGTCGATCTCGAGCTGATCGAACTGGAAACCCACAAAAAGCTGTGGATCGGCACCAAGAAAATCAAGAAATACATCAGCCGCGCCAACGCGACTTTGTAAGAAATGTATTGGATTATCCCGGGAAGTAGCAGTCTGTCCCGGGATAACCCGCTGAATAGACGCCTCCCCCGGAATTCGAAAGCTACTGTTCCCTATGCGAAAACTGTCCGTAGACCGGTTACGCGTTCCAGTGCTTGTGGCATGTGCGCTGTTTCTGTCGTGTGCCGCTCGAAGTCTCATACGGGTCAAAGAACTCGGAGATGCAATCGAGAACGGCGCATTTGTCACGGCTGTCGAGGAGGTGCGCGAGCGGGAGAAACTCTACGGCCGGCTGAATCAGTTCCTGTATCGATTCGATCAGGGGCTTCTGTTTCATTATGCCGAGATGTTCGACTCAAGTCTTCGACAGTTTGAAGCCGCCGAGCAGACGCTTGACAACCTGTACGCCCGGTCGGTGACCAATGAAGCCGCCGCGATTCTGACCAACGACAACATCCGTCCGTACCGTGGCCGACGCTATGAACAGGTCTTGTTGCATCAGTTTCTCGGGTTGAATTATCTGGCCAAAGGTGAGTACGACGAAGCCCTGGTGGAATCTCGCAAGGTACAGTTGGTATTCGATCGGTTCAAGGATCAGGACGGGGCTCGTCGGGGGAGATACAACGACGACGGCATGTCGCATTTCATCTCGGCCCTGGCATACGAGAATCAGGGCGAACACGACAATGCCGCCATTTCGTTATACCATTCCGTCAAAGCGTATCGAAAGGGGCCGATTGAGGCACCGCTTCCGGTTGAGAGTATGGCGTACCGACGGCTGGCGGCTGCCGGACGGGAAGCGGATATCGAAGAGCTCGAACTCTCCCCGACATCACTTCCCGGTCCCGATCCTGATTCGGGAGAGAGCGAAATCGTTCTGATCGGGTATGCGGGAAAAGGTCCTATTCTGGAAGAAACGGTTTTCTGGGGTACCTATATAGTCGGCGGGGCAATAACCGGTTTCTACCTCGATCCCAACGGGGACACCGTGTCGGTCCTCTTCCCCGCTCCACCCCTTCCACCCTCGGAGCTTCGGCGGGAGCACAATGACGAAGAAACAAAGGTGGGTACCACCTTCCACCTCAAGTTTGCGCTTCCGACAGTCGTTCATCGAGAGTCCATGACCCGAAGCTTTGCCGCACAGGTGGATTCGTCGCCTGCCGTATTCCGCACCGCGGTCCTCACCGATGTCGGCCGGCTTCTCGAGCAGGACATGAAAGACAACGAGGCCAAAACCCTGGCGCGAACCGCGCTTCGGGTGGTGATTCGCACCATTGCGGCTCAGCGGGCGAAAAAGGAGATGACCAGAAAGGATCCCATGGTCAATTTCCTGCTGAATTTCGGCACTGATCTGCTTACCGATCAACTCGAAAAAGCCGACACCCGTCTATGCTTTTTCCTCCCCAATACCGTGCAGATCCGAAGAATCCCCGTCCCCGCCGGCAACCATCGGGTTCGGGTACAGGCACTCGACCGCTACGGCTCCGAGATAGAGAGCAAAGTCTGGGAAAATGTCCGGACCGAGGCGGGGGAGCGAACGTTTGTGTTTTATCCGTGTATGCGGTGAAATGGATCGAAGGGCCGTCTGTCCGCGGGTTGATGATCCTGGGCAATTCTATGCGTTTTCAAACCCCAGTACTTGTCACTTCATGCGAAACGATATCGGGAGAAGTCTCCTCAAGGGTTCCCGACCGCATCGCAATGCAGCGATTGCCGGCTTTGAAAAGGCCGGGTGAATGGGTCACCATTATCACGATGTTTCCCTTTGCCGCGTAGTCGCGAAGATGTTTCGCAATGGTTTCGCCGTTTTCGATATCGAGGTTACCGGTGGGTTCATCGGCGAGCACGATAGAAGGTTCACCGACAAGCGCACGCGCAATCGCAGCTCGTTGCCGTTCTCCGATACTCAGTTGCGACGGATGGTGGGACAACCGGTCCGTCAATCCAAATTCTTCCGCAATGCGATGAACGGGGTCATGGGTTTTGTGCTTTCCCTGAATGGCGAGCGCAAGGCGGATGTTCTGGAACAGGTTCAAATATTCGAGAAGATGAAAACGCTGGAACACAAAGCCTACATGGCGCTTGCGAAATTGTTTCAGGCGGGATGATCCCATTGCGTATAGAGAACGGCCGTCGTAAATCACCGCTCCTGCTGTTGGTCGAAGCATTCCTCCCATTGTCAGTAGCAAAGTGCTCTTACCGCTCCCGCTGGGTCCGTATACTACGCCGAAATCACCAGGGTGCAGCTCGATAGTAATACTTTCAAGTACACGGATGCACTGTGGTCCATTACGGAAAGACTTTACTAATTGGGATAGAACCAGCGACATTTATTCCTCCATCAATGTGGCTCCAGGATCATAACGAGCCAGTGTCAGCAGCGGAATCATTTCGGCTGCGGCCGCAATACCTGCAGCCCATGCCAGAATTCCCGGCAGTTTTTCCCACTGCACATGTACCGGCAGTGTATTGGAAACCAGTACATCCGAAGTGAGCAGGACGGAAATATTTCCGCCGATTATAAAACCCATGAGAGCCCCGAGACTTGCCAGGAAAACCATTTTTACCAGCAACAAACCGGCGATGAAAAAGTGGTCCGCCCCCATTGCCGACATGATGCTTATCTCGTATTTGCGGTCGGCGACCTCCTGAAGTCCCACAATGACAATCGCGAGAGCAGCGACGATGACCAATACCGTCAGCAGCGAGCCAAGAAAGCTGCTGGTCGTAACACGCCCAAGATACCGGCCTTTTGCGATTTTCATGTTGGAGATATGTCGAAACCCCGGCATTGTTTCTGCCAGTTTAGCTTTCTGATAGCTCTCCGAGTGCTCAAGCGATCCCGCGTGCAGGCACTCAAAGGCCATGATCCCATTGATACGCCCGGGCTTGCCCAGTATAATC
>CAZEMW010000038.1:0-12186 GCA_964513105.1 uncultured Fibrobacterota bacterium | reverse complement strand
TCCAAGTCCCACCGCCATATCCGAATAGCCACAGAAATCGAAGTAGATCTGAAAGCTATACGCCAGGATACCCCACCATGAAACGATCAATCCCGGAGCATCCGCACCGAATGCGGCATCGGCAACCTGCCCGGCCGCATCCGCAAGCAAAAGCTTCTTGCTGAGCCCGGTAATGAAAATGGCGGCGCCCGACGCAAACGTGCTCAGGTCATGTTTACGGAAAGAAAGCTGTTCGGCGACGGTGTTGTATCGAATGATAGGCCCGGCGATTAGCTGCGGGAAAAGCGCCACAAAGCACGAGAACGTCCGCATGTCCTTTACCGGAGGCGCATCGCCCCGCCACACGTCTATCGTGTAACTCATGGTCTGGAACGTGTAAAACGATATACCGGCAGGCAGGAACACATTCAGGACCGGCAGCATATCCGGCCCAAAGCCGAACACCTCCATGAGTTTATTCACTCCTAAGGTGAAAAAACCCGCATACTTAAAATATCCCAGCAAGCCCAGGTTGACCGCCATCGACGTCCCGAGTGCGAAATTTCTGATGAACCTGGTACGACGCTCTTCGGAATCCACAAACTGGTTGTAAATTGCCATTACCCCTATAAAAAAGGGATAGAAGATATTGATCGACTTCAGTTCACCTACCAGATCACTTCCTTTAAACTCCTTGAGTTTCGTGAGTTTGTCCGGCTGTGATATCGCCCTCCCGCAAGCGTAGTCAACAATCGTAGATATCCACATGAGAGTCACAAACCACGGATGAAGCCATCCGTAGAATACGTAACTCACAAATGTGACAAATAGATTTATCCAACTTAACGATACGCCGGTAAAGACCATCAAGTAATAGAAAAACAAGACGATCGGCAGGAAGTAGAAAAGGAAAATATGGGAAGAGAAAATCATGGAAAAGCGTTCCTTTCAAGACCTCTTGACTACTTCTTCACCGTTTCGGCTTCGAGAGCATAATATTTGTCCACATCCTGATCGAAATATTCATCCTCCAATGCTTCATTCCACACCGTTTCGATCGGGGTGATCAACACGAGTTTGTGCTTGGCGCCTTCTTCAAACTTCTCGACATCCCCTTCGACATACTCATCCATTTTGTCGTTAACCTGCTTTCGCGGGATGAGCGGGTTATAGTGACCGACCAGGATCTCTTTTTCATCGTACTCACCCTTCTCAACCTCCAGCACGCGGTACTTCATGATATACACATAGTTGTACAGATCATTAGGCGGAAAGGTCCCGGGAATCTCGACCAGACGAGCAGTAATCTCCAGCGTATCCGCTTCCTGTGCAAAACTCATGGTTGCCGTTGCCAGAACCACACCGAGAGCAGCCAGTAATGTTGTCATGCGTCTCATAAAGCCTCCCTTTGGTTTAGGATCAAAGATCAAAGGTCAAAGATCAAAAAAATTGAAAACAATTAAGAAAATAAAAATTACAGATTATAGATTACTAGCCGGAACTAACTCGGATGCGCCGTCACGAACTGTCCGGACGCGACCTGTTTTCAGTTTGCCGATGCCTCAGATGTCTTATTCCCTTCTCCAGCCCTTTCAGGAGCCGAGTTTTCTGAATCTCCGTTCTCGCGGAAAACAGCGGACCAGTTGGTCTCCTACTTTTGCCGGATGATACCCCAGGTCCCGAGTAGCAGCGGTTGGATCGAGGTCGGCATCCTGCGTGACTCCCGCAATTACGGGCCATCGAAGCGGCGGAAGCCGCATTGTTTTTTCCATCACGGCCGCGGAGGCTCGACACATCCAGACCGGTACATGGATAATCCGCTTCTGCGGCATTCCCATCAGACGAAGACACAATCGCGTGAAATCGACCATTGTAATCCGTTCACCGCCGCTGAAATTATAGGTCTTCCCCCGCGCCCTGCGCATATCGGCCAGAGCTACCAGTCCCGCAATGATATCTTCCACAAACACCGGCCGCTTCACCGCCGTGCCGGGACCGATAAACGGAATCACCGGAAACTTTTTGAGATAGTCCAGAAACAGATCGAATTCCAGCCCCCCTCGTTCTCGATCGTAAACAAGGGTGGGACGCACAATCGTATAATGCATACGCGCCCCGCGAACAATCTCCTCGGCCATTCTCTTTGAGTGAGAATACGGCGTTGGTCTGGGGTACACCACCGATGCCGACGATACATGAATGAAATGCTTCACCCCCGCTCGCTCGGCTTCATTGACGACATTCCGTGTCCCCTCAATATTAACTTTCTCATACAGCGATTCATCGGAAGTGATTATTATCGCCGCCAGATGGTATACCGTTTTCACCCCGTCACAAATCCCCGATACCGATTCGGCATCAGAGACGTCTCCGTACCGTACATCATCGACCAGGTCTTCCAATTCCTTCACGCCGGGATCTCCCTGAAGGGTGAAGATACGAATCTTCTTACCTTTCTCGCGAAGCTTGCGGACCAGGGCTCGCCCCATTACACCGGCACCGCCGGTAATTAATATCATGCTCGACTCCTTGCGTATGTTCGATGCTCGAGGATTTACCCCTCGGCAATCCGAAATTCGAAGTCGATTTCCGTCCTGCCGCCAAGGCTTGAACAAGGGAAAGGATTCCCAGATTCAGCCGTTGTGCTCCGTTCGGGTGAAATCGCTCTCTTCATTATTTAAACCCCGCCCGGCTTCGATAGTGTCCCGTCAGATACTTCACGAGCACGCCCAGGACCCGAAATCCATACCCGATCGGGTTCAGATTCGATTTTTCATCCGCATATCGGGTCGGTATGGCCGACTCGCCGATTTTCAGGCCAAGTGCTCGAGCCGAAGCAATGATCTCAAGATCGATATCAAAGCTTGCACTGAGTCGCTCAACCGGTACGGTATGCAACGCGTTGCGACTGTAGAACATGAACCCGCTGTGATAATCGGTCATGTGCAAACCGAAAACATGATTTTCAAAGAACGTCAGGCCCTTACCGGCCAGAAATTTATAAAAGGGCATTCCTCCCGCCAGAGCGGTGCCCCCCGCATGACGGGACCCTTGGAGTATGTCGAATCCCGCACTGTCCATCATATTCAAAAACTCGGGTATCGACTCTGGTGGATATTGTCCGTCGGCATGAAGGCACACGCCGGCATCCACGTTGTCGTCTCGACACAAGCCGAACCCCTGTTTTACCACCGCGCCGTAACCGCGGTTTTGTGTGAACTGGATGGGACAAACTTTCTTAAAATGCTTTGAGAGCTTCTCAATTTCGGCTCCGGTGGAATCCCGGGAACCGTCGTTTATAATCCAGCAGTTCCGAACTCTGTCCCAGGCTTCTTTCGGGATTCGCTCAATTGTCGCCCCGACATGTGCCGCGGCGTTGTACGCGGGGACAAATATGGAACACTGTAATTCATCGCTCATTCCGTCTCCACTCAACCGCCCGTCAAGAGTCTAGTCTCCGCCCGAGTCGGAAGTGGATTGCTCGGACAACCCTTCGGTGAGAGAAGCATAGTGTTCGATATAATATGCAATGGTCGTTTTCAGAGCATCGCGTAAAGGGGTTTGTGGTGCCCATTTGAGCAACTGTTGCGCTTTTGTAATGTCCGGAACGCGACGATCGGAATCGTCGTATCCTGTTCCGTAGAACTCTTGTGCCGATACTGAAACCGTTCGAAGCTCCCAGTCCCGGGCTTCGGGGCGAAGTTCACGATAAATGTCGATCATCATTCGGGCCAGTTCGGCGACACTTACTTCATTACGCGGGTCACCGATATTGAAAGCCTGTCCTCGTGCCTCCCCCGGATTGTTCAACACTCCCATAACCGCATCGACTGCGTCCTCGACAAAGGTAAAATTCCGACGATTCGCGCCGCCGTCGACCAGTTTCAGGGGTTTGGCTTCAAGAAGTGCCTCCATAAAACAGGCCAGCACCCGCGGTGTCCCGGTACCGTCGACCCCCGGGATAAAATCCATACGAGGCCCGATAAAATTGAACGGCCGGATAACGGTCCAGGCCAGATCCTGTTCGTAACCGTATGCATAGATAAGGCGTTCCAGAAGCTGTTTGGCCGATGCGTAACTCCACCGTTGGGCGGTAATGGGCCCGAGAATCAGCGGACTTTCGTCTTCTTTCAGCACGTACTGGTCGGGGTTGTCGTACGTGCCGCCGGCAACGCCCGAAATCGTTTTGCCGTAGATTTCACTGGTGGAGAAATGAATAAGCCATTTCTTCATTTCCGCACACATCTGGACCAGTTCCATCGGTCGAGTGAAATTGATGTCTATCACACTGAGTGGGATGGTATTATAGAGAGCCGGATTACACAATGCAACCAGGGATATCACCACATCGGACTTCTCGACGTGCTTTCGCACCGCAGCGGTGTCGTGCACGTCGAGTTGTTCGAATGTAAAGCGCGGGTGGGCGAGGAACTCTTCAATCTTCGAAGCGTTCACATCGATCCCGACCACCCGATGCCCGGTCTCATCGAGCAGCCGCGGAAGGATATGCGAACCGATGAATCCTCCGCAGCCGAGAATGAGAATTGTGGTGTTCTGGTTTTGCATTTGTAATCGGATCTACGGATTAAGAATTGTGAAACTCATATCAGAGAAATAGGTATTGAGATTCGGGTCGGTATACTCCTCGAAATACAGAGAAGCATCATTCGTTGCCTTATAATCCACGAATTGAGCTTCCTCCCCAATGATCCACTGATAGGTACCACATCTGTACGTACCGTCACCTTCCGGGATGGGAATCTGACCTCCAGTGTTAAGACCTTTTTTAACAACCCCCATCTCCATAGTAACACTAATCAGAATGCCGCTTATTCTATCGGCATCGACTTTGTACTCAATCTGGACTGTATCTCCTACGTGGAAAGTGTCGGAGGATGTCGGATAAAGCAGCTCAAATGGTTGATCGGACTCAATTGTGCAATCCGGCCCCTCGGGATTTGTTCCTCCGTTCTCCTCCTCACCACATTGAGCAAGGACAAGGGGCATTGTGAGCGTCAAGACAAACAGTAACACTGATTTCTTCAGGTTCATACGTTTTTCCTTTCCGGCCAAAACTGGTTCTAAAATAGAGTTGCTTTGAAGCCAAGTGCAAATGTCCACTGCTGCAGGAAGTCGCTCCAATCGGGCGCATCCCATTCTCGAAATGGGGCCAAGTTGTAGCTACCATCGTCATTGAATTGCTCATATGTACCGGATTCCGGGGCTTTATCATGAATCGGCAGGGATACAGCCATGAAAACAGGGAGTTTTTTGCGTTGTATTTCCACTCCGTAAGAAAATGCACCGCTCCAGGCTTTGTGATCCGGGTCCGGGAATGGGGCGTAGACCGCCGGGTCGGGTCCGTTGACAAAAGCTACACCAAGGGGAGCTGAGAAAGTTACTCCCCAGGAGTGCGTGTATCCATGTATTCCACGATAAGCATAGTAGACACCGCTTGAGAGGCTCGGAGGAGTAAATGCACCAAGGTCGCTCTCTCCATATGGTTTGAAACGGTAATAAAAACGATCATTGTCAGCATTCTCCGGCCTTTTTTCCTTCATTTCATTCGGAAAATAGTCTTCGAGCATTTCATTTTGGCCGGAGAAAGGCTTCATGTTGAAGGGATAGCTGAATGAAATCAAATCAATGAGCAACATTGCGTCTTCGAGCGTTCTGTTGGTGCTCAACCCCAATGTTGCACTATAAATGCCTCCACCCTTCTGCAGGCTGGAGGGAAGGAATTCCTCACCGTTATCTGCTCCACGCTTAATGTCATACTGTCCGGTCGGTGCCGTGAGCGCCAGAGAGAGAGAATGCTCTCCACTCATTCCGAAACTTCTCGCGATATCGACGGAAAGATCGCCCAGCCCACCGGTTGTTCTGTCGTTTGGTTCAATAGCGGTGGTGAACTGTGATTCCCCACTCTTTGACACGATAGGCACCGAAATACCGACGGTGGTCGTCCAGGTAGGTTTAAACGTAAACCGGGGTGCGATTGTAAAATTCTGAAAGTTCTGTCCGAAATTGAATTTTGGCAGAACCTCTACATCAATCAATCCTCCGCTCACGCCGTTTCCGATCCATTTGATGCCGTCTCCGGATCCACCTCCGGAACCGCCACCGCCGCAGCCGCCCACGTTTGCCCAGGGAGTAATTCCCATTTGTGCGGTTGGTTCTTCACTTTTCATGAATCCGTATGCCAGAATAAGGGCACAAGCTGCCGATATACCGGCGGTGACAAGTAACGCCCGGCAGACGGCGTTTTGCCTGAGCAAGCCTTCTCTATTTACATCTGTTCTTCTCATTGTTGACCACTCCATGTATCTCTGCATTAGCAAATCAAATTACCGAAATCCTTTAACGAAACGATGCCATATACGTAAACTGATATCCTGTTGCCAGATATCTACCATCGGGAGAGAGGCCCCCCTTAAACGGCAAATTGATCAGCTTAATGGGAGAGCCCACCTTCGTGAATTGTGCATGTCCCGGCAGATCACTCGAAGACGCTTTCACCTGGAGTTTGTAGGTAGCTCCTACGTTCCCATCCTCTTCGAGACCAACCGTGTATTTCTCCGTGACGAGAAAATCACCATTTACCTCGGTATATATGACGTAAAGATCTCCGAATTCCGGGTGCACCCACCAGTGCGGGGATGATCCGTTTTCAGCAATAAGGATCGGCTTTGCCCCCTCAGCCAAACGTTGAGCATATGCTGAATAGGTAGAACCATTTATCCGTTCGGCACAGTTATACACTACCCAACTCCCGTCGGGTGATATCAAAGGACTCTCGACTACCCAGGATTCTTTGCCCGCCGGTTTGATCAGGGTGCCGGTCGTCGGAGTTCCGGTGGTATAATCGATATAACGGATTCTCGACATGCCGTCGGCTGCATAGACTACTTTTACTTGATTCGTGCCGAAAAAGGTGGCTGCTGAGGCCGAATCTGCAAATCCTTCAAGGTTTGCCAGATAGGAAATTTCGTTAACCGAACCACCGGTGTGGCCCCTTTCGACCCATAAGTGAGGAGTGGAAGTCGCACCGATATCGGTATTGCTGAGGCGCATGACTGCTCTAGACTCGGTACTTACCACAAAAGGGCTGTAGAAGTTCTGCAACCCCGGGCCCATATCACCCAGACATGCAAGGTAGTCGGGATGAGTCGACCACTCCGGATCCTGGATATGCTGACCTTCCGGAATACCCATCTCTGAGTTCATCATATACCATTGCACGGTGTTGCTGGTGTCTGAAATGGTAAGTCGATCGTGCTGCGGAACTCCCTCGGTCGTATACCCTTCACTGCCCGTACCGACACTAACATTGAGCTGGCCCTGGAAATTGAGCCAAAGCATGCAGCCGGGAAAATCCTCAATATCTTGCGATACTGATGGGTTACAAGTCTGAATATTTGAATTGATGTTGTAGAGAGAAAAATCTGCCGCAATTTGCGGACCGGATTCTGCTTGTGCATGAGGCTCCGGCTCGTAGGGCCAATTGTTACTACACCCCCCGACCACCACCGCGGCGGCAACGGGTGCGAGAGTTAAGAGGATTCTTCTGAGATCCATACGTACGCTACTCCTTTGCTCTACTTACTATGAAGTAGTGACACAATAGACGTTATAAATTCGCGCATTTTTTTCTGATCAGCTTAAGCAGTTAAATCCCTCTGCAATCCACGCACACGGGCTTTCTGTATGAAGGGATCCGGAGTGTTTGCCGGTGTGCGCAGGCTTTCCGGGGGTATTTCGTGCGGCCTGCAAAGACCTAGAATATACACATTTTCTGTCCGTCGGGCAAAGATTTTGCATACATCTCGCCCGCCCCCCGGCTATTTCCTCCCTCGCGTACCAAACCGCTCATTAGAACTGTCCGATTCCATATCCAGAATATATGTGACCCAGGCCCCAAGAGCCTTGATTTTGTTGCTTCAACCGGATTGAAACTGCTTAGTGAAAGTAAGCGAGGGCGTAATTATTACCCTGTTACTGTCGGGACCCGCAAAGAAAGAACGTCTGAGAGGAGAACCTGATCACATTTTGAATCGTATGACCTCTCACCAGGGATAGAAAACGCGCTTTCACAGGTCGCCTGATCACGAAAGACACAAACAATAAACAGATGAGTCGAATCACTGGACAGCACCCTGGTCGGGCAACCAGTGGGTGGTATACTATCAGCGCAGGCTATGTTCCCGGCCGTTGCAACAATCCGGCTGCCCACTTCTGTGAGAACCGACAACTCAGGAGCCAACTCACAATTTTTTTTGTCGACTCACAACTTATTCTGTTTGACTCTTAATTTTCTTGTTCAGCTCGGAATTCATTAACCTTAACTCTCAATTTAAGTAGTTGGCTCACAAGTCTTGATGCTGTCTCACAATTAGTTTTGCTGATATCACCGGAATACATCCCCCCAGGTGCCGCCGCGATATCCTGGTTCTCTGCAAAAGACTCGATTTCGCCCGGCTGCGACAAAAAAAGCTCCGTAAATCTATGTAGTGCCTGTCCGAAAACCCCATTCAGCGCCTCGACCGGCTGCGAAAGCGCCTGGATTCGTTGTCCCAAAGAGGCGTATCTCACCGGATACGCCTCTTTGTGATGCTGTAGCCCCGATGAGTATTCGCGCCGTAGAGGCTGTTTGTCATAGACTCGCAAGCGATCCGGACGCCGGAATCAGCCTTGTTGGATTCTCGGGATCATCAGCAGAGGGCGAAGTTGAGCGTTCACGCAAATACGCCGAACTTGTCGCACAGGAATTCATCAAGAGGGGAGTGGTACCCGTGCACACCATTGGGCTTGGTGCTCTGAATCCAGTCATACCCGAGCAAACGTCCGAAGCCCGGCGCAGGAACCGCAGGGTAGAAATATGGGTGAACAGACCGAAGTAATTGGTGCTCTTCGAACGCAATCGAGCAATCCTGTCGAACAGACCTCCACCATCGGACCCCGAACCGCAGCCCCGGCAACCGGCTCTGTACAGATTTCCTCAGAGATTCAGCATATCCTCCAGCAACGCATCTTCGGTCTCATACAGATACATGACATTGTCCACCGCAAGATACCCGAGAAGCTCCATCACATACTCGTTGGCGCCGAATGCGCCGACCCGCATGCCCTGATCCCGGCATTTGCGTGCGAGATCCATGAGCATCTGTCCCCCGTACGTATCGACCAGCTCAACCCCGGAAAGATCGAGCACACAGGTGTGAACCCCTTCGCCGGGAAGAAAATCGTTGAGCTTGGAGAGATCATGCAGGGCATTCATATGTCCGATCATCCGAATCTTGCAGACCCCTTCGTGCGCAACCCGACCAAAAGAGAAATTGACGCTGTCTTCGGCCATTTTCTCTTTCCAGACCTCCTCTTCCGAAATCTCAAACTCCACGTCGGTTGAGTACATCGGAAGAATTTTGTCGAGATGCATGGACCTCAGCATGTCACTGATCTTTCTGTCCACATTCACCAGACACAGTGTCCCGCCCCCTCCCGCAACGGCGGTTCGCACCCGGACCAGCATACCAATACCCGAACTGTACACGTGCGCGGTGTCGGCCAGATCGAGTACTACCCGGTCTTCAGTACCGGATACTTTGCCCATGACGTAGTCTTCGATAGTGCGATAGTTGTCGATGGTGATATCTCGGGGAAGGCGAAACCAGATGAACCCGCCGTTCCATTTCGATGTGACTAAATCAGATTCTTGCATATCATGCCCCTGTGTCTTCCAGCACTTCGCCGGTTTCCGTCTGCAGACGAAAAACTTTGTTTATCAATGGATCGATAATCCTCATTTTGCCGACATCATACAAGTCGAGTTCAACTCCCGGGTAAGTCTTACCCGGCACGCGCACGTACCCGGTCAACGTAGTGGGATTCTGGATTTCAGCTTCCAGCTCCGCGGTCTTCCGATCGATATACCGCAACTTCATTGAGAGATTGTTATACGATTCCAGGACCTTACGCAGCTCCTCTTTATGCCTCGAGGTCACGTTTTCTTTCGCCTTCCGTAAGATGCTCGATTTCCCCTTCAGCTCACGCCGAACAGGCTCAATTGCTTTCTCCACCTTTTCACGCAACCCTTCAAGCTCTTTCAGCTTTTCGGTCGCGACCATGCGATGCTTGCTCACCACCGAAACCTGGGTAGCGACGTTCTTGTCATTGCCCAGAGTCTGTAATTCGACATACTCGAACGCAATAAGCTTTCCCCCTACGAAAGCGGCATTTCGATCGACGGCGTCCACGTACGCACATCGACATAAACAGTGCAGGCAGTATTTCTCAATCGTAAGCCGCCCATCGGTCTGCAAAGTCGCTTCCTGGGCAAATCCGACATGGACCCCTTCCTTGCCGTATATAAAGGTATCGCCTTTTCCGATTACGCCGTGGTTTATCGAAACGGTTCCATTTCGGGAGATAAGCTTTGCCGCCTCAACTTCCCCACCGACCGTTATATTCCCCTCGGTCTCAACGATAAACCCGGGCCGCACATTTCCCGTGATCACAACATCGCCGGTATACTTGACATTGCCGGTGCTATAATCAATATCCCCCGCAATGTGCAGTAACTCCTCAACCCGAACCAGGTTATTCTCCAGAAAGGCCACCCCCGAAATTTCGGCAAGCAGACGTTCCCCGTCATCGGTTATTCGGGTATTGTTCCCGCACGGCAGATTCACATCCGACCCTTCCGGTGCCGGCACCTCCTGCCCGGTTACCGTCATTCCGGTGATTCCCGGTTCGGGCGGGATGCGGACTGCGATTACCTGGTCCTTTGCAACCGAAGCAAAAGTTTGTATGTTTCGGTAATCAACCTTTCCCATTCCGCCCGACTTCGGACGAGAATCCGGTTTCACATCGATCTCGTATCTCAACTCGCCGTCTTTCCCTTCGACCGGCGGCTTCCCCACAGACACAACTACCTCAGTATCATAGGTGGGATTTCTCACGAAGTCTTCAATAACCGAGTCTTTTATACCAAATTTCACACCGGCCCGTTCAAGTCGATGACGGATAACAGCTTCAGTCGGGTAGATCTGTTTTTCGGCGGCGTCGGAGCTCAATTGCATGGTGGCCTGCATTGGCGAAACCGCAACGGTAATCAGCCGATCCATGATATCGCTGTAGTATTCGAACGGCGGTCCGATCAGTTCGTACGCTCCCCGAGCCCGGAATATCACATGCTGGATCTTCTCGGCATCATAGTTGACGATCCGGGCAGCATCCAGCCTTGCCGTCACCCGGGGCATTTGTATCGACGCAGCGGCCTCTCGCGTCACTTTGAGATAGACGCCGTCTTCTCGTTCCTCGACCTCGCCGAATTGTTTCAACGGATTGTCCACTCGCCACCTACCGGTCCGGGCGCAGCCGGAAGCTCAAGCTTCGACCTTTCGGCTTCGCTCAGTCACCTTAACCCAGGCTTCGCAGCCGACACACGGCATTCTGCGTAAGCTATTGCTCGCTTTCGACCGCGAAACCTGGGTCAATTGATACAGATTGAAATCGGAATCCTGCTCGGATCAATCCTCGGGCAGGGCACTTTCACAGCCGACAAACAGCAAGCCGCAAAGCCCGGATTCGCCGGAGCACCGGCCTCGTCTCGGGCGAGACGGTAGATCAGAGATCATCGCCATTACGACAGTACCTGAAGAACCGACTACGCTTGTTCGCCGGAATGTGCACTCAAAGAGTATATCAATTCAAGTGCGGGAGTTCAACCGTTTAACGACTCGACAGGACCAGCGCTACCTGATTGTGGGCGGGCTACCGGTCAATTTTGGGTCTGCTTATCTAGTGCCTGTCCAGAAAACTCAGGATAGCTCTTGCAGGGCCGAGAGCACCTGTTTGATTCGACTCCGGCGTGCGGGTGTGAGAATACCGAGCAATCGTATCAAGGATTGATGCCGAAATGTCGCAGAATTTCCGGTCTTCGGTTTTGTCCGACTCTTCCCGCCATACCAATACCGATTCTTTTCCTGAACGTAGTAAGCGCATTCGACGGCTCAAGGGCAAGTACCGCATCGGCGAGCAGATACTGACGCTCAATATCCTTCAGGTATGGCTCGAACTGGGGAAAATGTGCGACATACGGTTCGTAAATGTCGTGCCAGGAGAAGTTGGTAACCGCGGCCGAGGGCAACCTTAAATTAGCGGCGATATCAAAGGCGAATGGTGTGGCGTCGCTCAATACTGCCGTTATTC
>CAZEMW010000037.1:8026-12187 GCA_964513105.1 uncultured Fibrobacterota bacterium | reverse complement strand
CGACACCTTTGCAACTCGGCGGGGCGATTTTGCAGGTGGTTGAGACGGTTTTGCCGTCCGTCAGGTACCTTTTGCAGCTCGGTGGGGCGGTTTTGCAGGGTGTTGAGCCGGTTTTGCAGGTGGGTGACCCCGTTTTGCTGGGGTTGCGGGGCGATTTTACAGGTGGTTGAGACGGTTTTGCCGCCGGTTAAGGGGGTTTTGCCGTCCGGCAGGTACCTTTTGCAGCCCGGCGGGGTGGTTTTGCAGGGTGTTGAGCCGGTTTTGCAGGTGGGTGACCCGGTTTTGCAGGGGATGCGAGCCGTTTTTGCAGGTGGTTGAGACGGTTTTGCCGCCGGTTAGGGGGATTTTGCCGTCCGGCGGGCACCTTTTGCAGCCCGGTGGGGTGGTTTTGCAGGTGGTTGACCCGGTTTTGCAGGTGAGTGACCCGGTTTTGCAAGGGGTTGACCCGGTTTTGCAGGCGGTTGACCCGTTTTTGCAGGTGGGTGACCCGGTTTTGCAGGTGGTTGACCCGGTTTTGCAGGTGGTTGACCCGGTTTTGCAGGTGGGTGACCCGGTTTTGCAGGCAGTTGCCGAAGCCACGTCGCGCTTCGAGACTCAAAATCGAAGATCTCGGCTTATGAAGAGATCCTTGCAAACGTCCCGTGCCTGCGGTGAAACGGCACGGGACATTGTCGGCACGTTCCGACGGAACCGAATCAGGACGCTTCGGCGGTGGTTTCCGGCGCCGATCTGCCTCTGCGGTGCCGTTTCATGTACTGGCTGATGTAGCCTTTCAGACGCTCCGGCTCGTTGCGGCAGACATATTTTCCGCATTTGCGAATCTTACGAATCGCGTTATACACCAGGGTATAGGCCTTGTCCCTGACAATTCTTTCGCGGCTCTCGGTGAGCTTCGAGGCATCGGACTCACCAAGGAGCACGCCGAGCCGTGATCCCATCTCGGCGATCCTGTCCAGTTTGCTCATATCGATATTTATCGCTTCCAGCTACTCAGCATTCTTGCGTCCGAGATCGACTATCTGTGGACAGTCCACCACAAGGTCGCCGGCCGAATCACCGTCACGAATTTCGGATATCGCCTTCTCCAGATCCGGATGTCCGTCAAATGCATATTCGAATGCATCCAGCGCATCATCCTTGAGTTCTTCCGCCACCGGCCGAATCTCATTCCATTCCTTGAGTGCATCTTCCTGCATGAGCCTTCGGTTGCCCCATTGTGCTTCGGTGAATCGAAGCGCTCCCGCAAAGGCGATGAGGTTGTCAATTGTTGACATGTCAAAATTCACCGCCTTGAATTTGTCGAGGTCTTCCTGCACCCAGGCGTAGAGCATCGACCCTTCCTTTGCGAGCGATTCGGCCGGCATACCCGGAGCGCGCATTTCATCGGGCTGCACCGCCTCGAGCTGCTCAATGACGGAATCATAGCAATCACGATCTGTCTGAACCATGGTAATCTCCTTTGCTGCGTTGATGATACTCGTGTACAAGCAGTATCAATGAATTGGGACTGAACCATCACACCGGCTCATTGAGTCGGCCGACGGTCGGTGATCATGCGACGCGAAAAAGCTGCGTCGAATTACTGAGAATATTTTCGCAAGGCACCTCCCCGGTGAAAGTGGATTGATACGTTCGTACTACCGGTAATCGGGAAAGAAGCGGTTCCTCGGAAGGCTGAAACAGGAACCGAAGGGTAAGCTATTTGAGCACAACAACGGGATAATGACATACGGCGGACTCCGGATGAAAACTATATGGTGATTGCAGGTGCTCATTCAAAATAGGTGAGGGAGATCAGGATGTCAAATAGGGATTGAACCGGGTCCCGGAAAAAAGAGCGGTCAGGCGTTAATACATGAAGATAAAACAATAGCAGGTTGGCGGAGGGCTTGATGTTCATTCTTTTTATAGTGATTATACCTGGATGGTTTCGGATGGAAAACCGCTCACCACCAGTTTCCAGAAGACTTCGTAATGAACCGGGAGATTCGATGAACCGAACGCGTACTCTGAAACAGAACCGATTTTCACCAAACCAACTCAGTCGCTGCTGTTTCTTTCTGATTGTTTTACTGATTGGTACCGCTCATTCGGGCTACCGGGCCACCATTGCCGAGTATCATCTTATGCAGCATGACGAGTATGCCGAGCAGATCGATCTCCATCACCGGAGCCGGGGCCCGGGAAAACGTTCCGATCGGGAACTGATGAAACCGGTGGATGTTCAGGCAACTATCCTGGACAGCGACGAATCGCCTTTCGACGTGCTGATACGCAGAACCGAGGCGTTGATTGAGAGCTTCCGCGGTCGAGGAGTAGTCGTCCCCGCAGACCTCGTCGCCCAATTCGAGGAGTTGCGTAGATCCCGTCAAGCCGATGGACTGGGGAAAACGTCGGCCCAAACCCAATTTGCGGAGCTTGCACTCATTCGTCGACAAATAGCCCTTGCCAACGATGTTCTGGATTTCAATGATATTCTCTTTGTGGAACGGGATATCGCCGGCAGCGGTGAGTATGACGGCAACCATATGTGCGATCAGTACTACGGCCAAAACGGGAAGAAGGGAGGCGGGCTTTACGTTCTGAAGGATGCGTTCTCGGACAACCCGACGCTTGTGGATCTCACCGCCGGGCGTACCGTCCCCTCGGGAACCAATGCGGGGGTCGAGATGAGCGGGGGATCGTTCATAAGTCCCGATCTTTCATACGACGGAAAGACCGTCTATTTTGCCTGGAGCATTGGAAGCGGGAAAAAGTGGCGGCATGAAAGCCGCTACAACATTTTCAGTATCAATATCGACGGCACCGATCTGAAACGACTCACCGATGTCAACGAAGACGATTTCGATCCCTGCATGCTTCCGAACGGGCGGATTGTCTTTCTCTCCACTCGCCGGGGAGGCTTTGGACGATGCCACGGTCGCCCCGTGCCGACCTACACCATGTATTCGATGAAGGCCGACGGTTCCGATCTCTACTGTATCGACTGGCACGAGACGAACGAGTGGCATCCGAGCGTCGACAATGACGGAAAAATCGTATATTCGCGCTGGGACTATGTCGATAGAGACTCCGACATAGCCCACCATATGTGGACCTGTAATCCGGACGGCACCGATCCGCGCGCTCCGCACGGAAACTATCCCCATCCCCTGACGACAATTCCCGAGGTCTCCTGGTACAACAACACACACGGAGACGGTCGGAAGAAACGGCCGTGGATGGAGCTGAACATTCGCGCCATTCCGGGCGTTTCCGGCCTCTACGTGGGAACAGCCGCACCCCACCACGGTCAGGCATTCGGCACGTTTGTCCTTCTGGACACAAAAATCGAAGACGACGGGGTCATGTCACAGGTGACCAGGCTCACTCCCCGGGTGAAATTTCCCGAATCGGAGGGGTCGGAGGACACGAAAACGTACGGAACAGCCTATCCGTTAAGTGAGGAGTTCTATCTCGCTTCAAAAAACAACGACCTCATTTTGCTTGACAAGTTCGGTAATGAAGAGGTGTTGTACACCGGGAAACGGTTGCGTCCGATCGATCCGATACCGGTACGAGAACGAACCGTTCCCCCGAATATTCCCATCAAGACATTTCAGGGCGAGCGTCACGGCGCGCCGGATCACAAACGAGCGGTTGTCAGCGTGGTCGATGCCTATGAGTCTGATTTGCCGTGGCCGGACAACACACCGTTGAAGCGTATCAGAGTGGTACAGCTTTTCCCCAAGTCGACCCCCAAGTCGAATACCCCCGATGTAGGTTTTGCCAATCAGGCGATCGCTCGTATGTCTCTCGGGACGGCGCCTATCGAAGAGGACGGCAGTGCGCACTTTGTCGCGCCGGTCGGGAAACCGATTTACTTTCAGGTTCTCGACGAGAAGGGGACGGTTGTACAATCGATGCGGTCGGTTACCTATGTTCACCCGGGGGAACACCTGAGTTGTGTCGGCTGCCACGAAAACAAATGGGAAGGAACACCTCCCAAGTCTCCCTCGGCGGTGTCACGCCCACCTTCCCCTCTGGAAATCGAACCCGGTGCCGCGGAGCCAATTACCTATTACAGAACGGTGAAACCAATCTTTGTGGAAACCTGTATGCCCTGTCATGAGAAAGAGGGAAAAGGACCGACCAATCTGGACAAATACGCCAATTTGAGGG
>CAZEMW010000037.1:0-8016 GCA_964513105.1 uncultured Fibrobacterota bacterium | reverse complement strand
ATTTGAGGGAGTATGCGTTCTGGTTCGAAGGGGGAGGGAACGGTTCCATCAACAGGGGAGTGAGTGGCGGATCACGGACTATTCCGGGATATTTCGGAACACGCTACAGCAAAATGGGAAAAGTCCTTATGGGAAACGCACATCAAGCAAGGGTTTCCGCCGAAGATTTCCGGCAAGTGGCTCTCTGGCTTGACAATATGTCAAACCGTCTCGGTGCCTGCCGAATGACCGGTGCGCAGGAACGCGGGGAATTGGTCTGGCCGGCCCTCGATGTCGATCAGAACAACATTCTCGGAATCGAGGGGTTCTCGGTTGAAATCACGGCGGACAAAATCGAAGGAGACTTGCCGCTGACCGTACAGTTGGACGGAAGCAATTCGAGTGTTGAAAACGGCGCTATTGCGAAGTACTTCTGGGATCTGGGTGACGGTACGACGGCCGAAGGGCCAAGCGTATCACATACGTTCGATCGGAAAGGCGAATATGCCGTCAAGCTTATGGTCACGGACGGCGAGGGAGTGACCAATGTCGCCGTGAAAGCGATTTCCGCGGGAAACTTCCGAGCCCCCGACACTCAAGAGCCTACCCGGGCGGGAATTGCATACTCGTATTACGAAGGCTCTTTTGAGTCGGTGCCGGATTTTGCTACGCTAAGCGCGAACAAGAGTGGCATTTCGCCAAAGGTATCATTGTCGCCGGCCGACGCGGAAGACCATTACGCGCTGGAATTCTCAGGATACCTCGAGGTCCCTGAATCGGGTAATTACCTGTTGTATCTCACCTAGCACGACGGCAGCCGCTTGTGGCTCGGGAACGATCTGCTGATCGATAACGACGGTATTCACGGCAGCAGTACCGAAAAAGCCGATGTGAAGCTGAGCAAGGGCAAGCACTGGATTGTGGTGGAGTATTTCGAGGGGTCGAACAAAAACTCACTTCAGGTTGACTGGTCCGGCCCCGGGTTCGACCGACAAGAAGTACCCGCGGAGGCATGGTCCCACGGAGATCCTCCCGTTCGCACTGCGCATGGCCCGGTTGCTGTCATGCGAGAGCCTTTTGAGGCCGTAAATCGATCGGGGCGATACCTGGTTGTACTCCACCGGGATATGCCCTATTCACTCCGGGTTCTCAGGCTTGACGGCCGGACCGTGTGGCGGAAATCCGGTACCGGCGCCGGAAAAATCTCAATCGAAGGATCGGTTTTCGGTGCGGGGACGTTTCTGCTGGAGGCGAAAATCGGTACGAAGAGCTATCGGCGCCGGTTTGCCGTGATCCGGTAAGAAACACAATGTCAAAGTCCCGGATTCGAATGCTGAATCCGGGACTTCCTACCTGAAGTAAACTGTTTGTCCCCGGTTTTTTTGTGCGTAACGTACACGCATTTCCTCCGGAATCCGACGGCCATGCTCAAGCCGCTGCTTCTCAGGATCCATCAACGAGAGTGAACGCTGAACACTTTGCAGTCGACCCGGCTTGATCCGTTGGAAAGCTCAACAATGTACATGCCGGGAGAGAGCCGATTAAATCTCACGGGTTTTGCCCCCGATTCCGAAGATAGATCGTGTCGTCGGACCATTCGTCCGGTCGGATCAAAGATGGAGATGCTCGTTTCCGTTCGTTCAGCATCCGGTCCGGGCTCGAATCCGACCTGAATGGCGCCGCCGAAGCGGGAGATACGGAGTCCCGATTCACGAGGGCTTCGGGAATGGAGTGCTTTCGCGGTGTGGGTGCCCGGTTCACCGGTTTTCCGGAAGTCGTAACAGTACACCGCATCGTATCCCCGCATGAAACATCGTCCGTCAACAAACGGCCTGCAAAGCGGATTCACGTAGCTCGTAGTATTGGGATGAGGGGGAACCCACTTTGCCCCGAGGTATTCGAACGAGTCGGGGTCGGCCCGGAACTGTATCGTTTCATTATTCCAGTGCGCGCCGTCCAGCTCGAACATAAAGCGGTCGTCCACGACGCACGCCCACCCGGAGCGAAATTCCGATCCGCGAGGATATATGTACTCTGTTCGAATTGTTCCGTCGGTTACATCGACCGCGAGAAAAGTATTGATGTGCGAAAGGGGAATGTAGGCGATGTTGTCACGCAGGACAATGTGATTCGATCCGTATCCGAATCGTTTCGGAAGCTCCCATATTTTTTCCGCCCCGGAAAGTCCTATTCGATATCCGGCAATTTGTCCGCTGTCGTTCGAACCACCCCAGTCTGTTTGCCCGCCAACGTTCACTATCGCGCAGGTTTCGTTGGCGGAAACCGTATATCGATTATGTCCGACATCCGCGATCTTCCATACCTCTTCTCCAGTCCGGGGCCGAATCAGTCGCATCTCCCGCGAAGTCGCCGATGCGGCGAGGATGTACTCTTCGTCGTCGTGCGTCCATTTTGTCGGGGTAGCCGCCCCGCCGAGTGCATCGGCCTTTCGCCACAGTCGCGTCCCACTTGAACAAGCAAACGCCACCAGGTCGGCATCCTGGCATGCCCGACACCCCCCAAGCCCCATGACAAGCGCTCCATCAGCGCACACCAGTGCACTGGTCTTCGGGACCCCGCCTGCATAGGATGTCCATTTCACATCTCCCGTTTCAGCACTGAGACAGTACAGCTTTCCGACACTGTTACACACATACAGATCACCACGATACACGCACGGCGTCTGGTTTTTCATGACCGATTTCCCGATTCTATCCTCGAACGCCACATCTCGAGCTGCATTGGGAAACACCTTCTTCCACAGGGTACTTCCGTCACGCGCATCGAGGCACATTATGACGTCGTCGGCCGTTTCGAGCCAGCTCTCGGTAGCTTCATCGTAGTTGTTTGCGTACCAGTACAGATATACCTTCCCGTCTGCCGCCACCGGACTTGCGCCTCCGCCACTGGGTACACCGTCGTACAGAGTGGTGTCTATTCCCGCATTCCACACATTACCCCGGTCGCCCTTATCTATTCGCCCGGGGTGAATGTACTCGCTTTTCCAGACCCGACGGGCGTCGGCGAGGTGATCAACTATTTCGTAATCGTCGGATGAGACGGTGCTGAAATTCGAAAACGGACCCGTATAACTCTGCCACCATACGGCATCTTCGGCGTATTCCATCGACGGCCATTCATGGACTTCTTCGGGGTTGTCCACCTCGAGGCTGATATTGTCGAAAGTCGCGGTAACGATGCCTCCCCCGTTCGAGCCTTGCGCAACATATAAAGCGGGATAAAGCTCGTTGCCGAATTCCCTGATCTTGAATGTACCCAGGTCAAAGGAGGGGACAAACTGCAGAGGATCGTTACCGCAGGCATTGCTCGTCCCCGCGATCGCTGAAATCTGCCGCCAGTCTTCGGATGAATCACTCCGAGCATAGAGGAAGTAATCATCAGAGGTTTCGGTTACCTTTCTTTGCACGCGCAACCAGAGCCCCTCAAGTTTGTCAAACCCCGGCACAACATTCTCAAAACCGTATCCCCGACATCCCTGGCCGATACCGTGGCACTGTTTTTCGGCAAAATCCGCATTCAGGATTTCAAGGGTATCACGGGGAGTGATTCTATTGAACCAGGTGAGACCGCTGCCGTTGTTTCCCCAATAGGTATCCCATCTGAGTGCCAACACCTGGGCTGGAGCGGTCAGTCGGCCTTTGACCATTATTCCGATGTGGGCGGGAGCCGGATTATCGGGTAGATGCACTTCCTTGATGCGGGCGGTAAACGTGAAATCTCCACGAACGGGAGGGTTTTTCACGTGCGCCAGGCCGCAGGCGTCAACACACCAGTATACGCCCTGACCGTTTCCGGACAGAGTGTATTCAGTACCGGATGGATTGTAGCCGCCTTCGACGTACGGAGTGCCGGCTCCCCATCTGAAGAGTAGCGTTTCCGCGCCCATGGACCGACTGCTCAGCTCGGGGTTTTCGATTATTTCAGCAAAAACCGAGAACGAGACAAGAGCCGGAATCAACATCAACCGCCACCATTTAGCGCGGCGGCCCAAAATTGAGGTACGCTCTGATCTGCTTCTTTCCATAACGACCTTCCAGGGTAGGATGCAATAGTATATCCATTATATCCAAGCTACCGGATCACATCAGGAACCGGCCGGGAAAAGGTTATTTCGTTACGCAGGCGCCTATATGGAGCGTTCAAAGCAGGACGTCGATTGCAGAGTATGTCGAGTTGAGAAAATGCGTACCGGCCGGTAGTTGCGGGTTTACGAAGTGACCCTGAAGGGAGATTTCTTTATTGCCGACCATTCAAGTCGGCGTAGATCAGAAGATTTGACAAAGATGATTTCGACGTCACCATGTCTTCATCGGGGGCCACGGTGGTGAATCTCACACCGTTCTTTTTGTGGACAATTTCAGTCTGGATGTCCGCAAAGTCGACTGAACAGATCCACTACCGGCCCTCCCTCCACGCACAACCGTAGATCGTTACCTGGTGCCGGACTGCAGTCCGGATTCGCACCGGATACCATCAATAATGAGCCGAAAATCACCAAACTGCTTTCGCGCAATCAGAAATCCAATCTGCCGGATGTCCGACGCCTTAAGCGCGGGAGCATCGGGCACCGGGCGTCCGCGAAATACGGGGCTGAACTCATCGATTTCGAAACGGTGCTCGGTCCATTCTCCCTTTCTTGTGGTGAAGGGAGCATCGTAGGTGATGCCGCTCAAGCGTTCGTCGGTGCGGCATCGCAACGAATACGTTTTTCCGTCTCCGAGAACCCGCACAACGAACGTAGCGCATTCCGCCGGAAGCGGAGCGGACAGTGATGTCCGCACCGAGGCAAACCCCCCATTATTTTCAGGGGATACTGTCCCTTCGAAAACGGCGGTAGAATCCGAGTTTCGGACAAATACGCTCTGAGAAACGCCTCCCATGACGTCGTCGTCGACCGTTCGCCAGGCATCAAAGTCAGTTTTCGGGCCAAAGGCAAAGAGTTCCATGGCGGTGTCCCCGGGGAAAGGGTGTGCAACACTGGAGAGCACAATTGTCCAGAAATACAGGAAAGTCCCGAAAGACTCTATCGGCAGCGGTGTCGAACTCCCGACCGTCCTCCGCGGTGAATTCGTTGTTCGGGGCATCTCATTTCCTTTCCGGTATTCTGCGCCGGCTGGATTATCCTCCCGTGCCGAAAATCCGGCTATCGTTCGGAATCGGTGGTCTGCCGAGCCGTATGCCCATCTGGAAAAGCAATTACGATGCCGCGAGAATGGTACTCGCCTTTCGGGACAGTCCGCCCGTTGAGAGATACGATCCGTCGTCCCTCGGTAACGGGTAAGCGGGTACCCGTGAGAATTACAATCGGGCTTGTCCGTGCTGTCTTTCGACCCTGCAATGGTGCCGGTCGATACGCAACAGGGGCCGATTCCGAGTAATCCTTCGTACACGATCCCTCCCCGAAGGTGTGGTACTGTCCCTCTTCGGGGTAGCGCCAGGCGGTTCCTTTGTCGTCGACAAATTCAAAATGGTATGAGCGGCACGAAGAGGCTTGCGCCAGGTGGACGCCGTAGACCCCGTTGTCGTCATCTCCCAGGACCGGTGCAAGATCAACGCCTTTACCGTCGATGTACACTACGGCGCTCCGGGGAGGATTGCCGCTGCCGGTGCAATAGTTTGCCCAGAACGCGGTCTTATTGCTCACGGCAAAATGATGCGTTCCCCCGTAGATCGGGTTATCGTGGGTGTAATTGCCGCCGGCCAGATCGATAGTCCACCAGGGTCCGTTTCTGCCGTCTGCATGCCCGCATCCGATGTGTGAACTGCGCCTGGTCATAAGGGCGTCGCGGTGGCCGTGGTTGCTGTGAAGCCATGCATCAACTACAGCCTGCGGTGAACGCTGGCCTCGTGCAATGCATTCGGAGTGATAACTGTCATAGAATCGACGGACCCTTGTGCCGGCTCTTGTGCCGTCGCAGGAGTTGTGATCCATATCGTTACAGCTCATCATGTCTTCGCTGTGGTACCGAGCCGCCCGGATCAGATCAATATGATGGACCAGCGGATAGCGGGCGGAGTAGCCGGTCAGCGGATTGGAGCCGCTCAGGTAGTCCTTGCCATATGTCGGTGGGTCGAGGCGGGATGCGTTTATCAGCGTGAACGTGGTTCTCTCGTGCCAACCGGGTAGCCCGTCTTCGGGCACTCCCAAAGGAGTGTTCTGTGCCTGAATTCCGGATGCGGCCAGCAGGGCCAGGGTGACAGTACCGATAATTCCGCCGTTTTTCATGGTTCCTCCCGTCAGTCCGGGCTCTCTTGCCGGAATTTTCGCCGTTCGAGGCGAGTTTCAGCCAATATTACACGCAGGCTTCAGCGACGCGACCGACCACGGTATCGCCAACTGCGAACTCTTTTCCGGAAAACGGACTGGACCAGCGTTTTCCCGGTAATGTATGTCATGATACATTGATATCGCCTCTTTGTCGGCCCCACATCCAGGTCAGAAGCCGTTGTTCCCCAATAATTGCGCAATAATGGTTATACCTCAATGTCGCACGAATATCCCGGGCGTATTCTGTCCTGTGCCGATATCCTCAGAAATGGATCAATGGTGCAGTATTCGGGGATGCATAGAAATAGCGCACCACTCAGAACCACATGGCTGAATCGTTCCCCATATGTCCTGCACTATCTAATCTAATATCATGGAATCGTCCCGAGGGTACTTTTTTCAGACAGACCTTTCGGTGAGTTTTGAACTCGCGTCCCAAAGAAGAGTAGCAGCATCGGAAACAACCGCTATTGCACTTAATTGAGGTATTCCAGTGTGCTCCGTCCTGTTCGTTCCCACCTTGGCAGAATCTCCATATCAGCCTTTTTCGGCCGGAAACAGGGGGTTCATCTTCCCGATGTTAATTCGAGACTCGATGAACGGGTATTTCCGGACAGGCACTAACTATTTTGTTGCCTTGTGAGTGAAGCCATGCCTATGAGAATGACCCCCGAGCAAAAAGAGATTATCGAGAGTACCGGTGATCTGAAGATCAACGCGGTTGCCGGCAGTGGGAAGACCACGACGCTTATCGAGTATGCTCGCGTCCATTCACCCGAGAAATCCGTCCTCTACCTCGCATTCAATCGGTCGGTTCGTCTGGAGGCGCAGCGCAAATTCGCTCAGGCGGGATTGTCGAACGTCGATGTGCAGACCGCTCATTCGCTTGCCTATCGTCATATCATTCCACGGTATCGGTGGAAAGTGACCACGGGGTATCGATCGCATGAACTGGTAAAAATCCTCAAGATCCGCGGAGTGGCGGGGGAATCGCACAGTGCGCTCCTCATTGCCACGCATATTTCAAAACTTGCCATGCTGTTCTGCAACTGCACCACTGAGAAGGTTTCTCAACTCGATTATCTGAGCACGGTGGGGGATTCGAATGCCGTGCAATTTGCCGAAAAACATCTTGAGCATATTTTCTACGGCACCCGTCTGTTTCTGAGCAAAATGAACAAAGGGGAAATCCCCTGCACCCACGAATTCTACCTCAAGAAGTTCCAGCTCAGTCGCCCGAATCTTCGATATGACATCATTCTCTTCGATGAGGGCCAGGATGCCTCTCCGGTGATGCTCGATATCTTTCTTCGCCAGAAGGCATGTCACCTCATTGTGGGAGATGTTCACCAGCAGATTTACGGGTGGCGTCATGCGGTGAATGCCTTGCACAACGTTACCTTTCAAGAAAAAAACCTGACCACCAGTTTCCGATTCGATCAATCAATAGCAGACGTTGCCATGGAAGTCCTCGCATGGAAACGCCGGCTTGGTCTTCAGGTACCCGAACTCACCATCAAAGGGGTTGGCACGAAAGGACGGAACCGTACTTGTGCAACGCTTGCCCGCACCAATTTTGCACTGCTCAAGGAAGCAGTCGAGCAGGTCGAAATTGAGCCGGATTCCAGGATCTATTTCGAAGGTAATCTGAACAGTTATGCGTATGCCGCCGACGGGGCCTCTTTGTACGATGTGCTGAATTTGCACCTGGATAACCGGGACAGAATCCGCGATCCGGTCGTAAAGGC
>CAZEMW010000036.1:0-12427 GCA_964513105.1 uncultured Fibrobacterota bacterium | reverse complement strand
CCTGTACACCTTACGCAGCAGAACCGAAGGTGACAATCGCTCAGTTCAGGTTGTAGAAAGAAAATAGTTCCGGACCAAGCCTTCGACCATTTCATCACAATAGAGAAAGGAGCCGGCTTGCGTTGGGAATGAGGAGGTGCGCAAGCCGGAGGCTTTGAAAGAAAGGGAAACCGGTTACGTTCCCCTCCCGAGAAGAGGCTCTATTCGGTACTTGAGCGGAACGAGTAACTGCGGTACGTAGCGTTGCGCTACGCTGTCCTGAGCGCCAGCGAGATTGTAACGTTATTTTGGAATCGCTCTACTAGTGTGGCAGCACCACCTTTTTCGCAACGGTCCTCGTTCCGGATGTTACGCGAACGAGGTACACGCCGGGTGTCGAACCGGCAATCGTATGAAGACTACTCCCCGTGTTTTCGGGCGCAGCAATTTGATCTCGCATTGTTCTTTGCCGTCCCCTTGCGTCGACAAGTACGATTTTCCTGATGCCTTTACCGCGCACCTCAATTGTAGATCCTCGTACACCAACCGTCGGTCCCACCTGCACGGGCGCATGGACATACAAACTACGTCCAATATTTGTAATCCCTTCAGCCGAAACCGGAGCCGCATAGTTCTTTTCTATTCCAGTCGGATTGGTCGAGTCGCTGTCGATCAACGGCCAAACCACCTTTCCCTGTTTTTGCAGGGCCGAGTCCCGGTATGCGCCGAGCTCCATGCTGTTTGCATCGAGCCAGACTACCATTCGGTGAAATTCCTCTTCGGTGATTCGGTCGCGATGGTTCTCGAGGAGAGCCTTCCCCATTCTCGACTCATGGGCCCCGAACCGTCCCGGAATCGTCCGATGTCCGCCGGTTTTCTGTAAAACACTATGACTGTTTCCCGCACTGAAGTAAAATGTTCCTCCCACTCGGTTGTATTCCGATTCTCGTGGACCTCCCGCATTCTTTTCCTCATGACAGGGAATACAGGTGTTTTCAAGGGTCGGTTTTACCAGGATGTGGTAGTTCAGAGGACAAGTCCCCGAAACATCGGGGGCCAACGGCGAAGGCGGTCGCACATATGCCGCCGGGGTTGCAGCCGGGCTGGAATGATCTTTCCATTTATCTGCGTGACATCCGATACACTCAAGATGTTCGCCGGGATGAACGTACGTTCCGGAGCGCATCGACTGAATAGCCATTCCGTTGGAGTCGAGAGCCTGGAAATAGATCTCTCTGCCCACCGGTGCCTCGAAAAAAGCGCTCCCGTCCTCTTCGACCGGTGCCGTACCCAGGACGTGCCGAACCGGGCAATTGCTCCCCTTGCCGGTTACCGGATCGTCTCGAACCGGTCGACTCCACGGCTTTGGGACCACCTGGAGTACACGGATTGCTTCAATTCGCGTGCCCCGGGGCCACGGCATGTCGGCTTCATAGATATTGCGGACCCTGATAGTAGCCCGTTTGTGTCCCGGGAGCGACGAGCGCTCACCCTGAAAGGTCTTGTTGTGCACCGGTGGTTTATTTCGTGGTTTTAATGGACGAGGGCTGTAAGCGTCTCCACGGTAAATGATTTCCATGTTCCCCTGCGTATCAATAAGGTAAATACCTTCCTCGTCGCGACCGGTCCGTACCACGAGAAAAAGATCCTCACTCAGCGGCCATGGTGTGGCAAAATCGGCGGGGAGAGCGGTGTCGCATACTGGACGGTTGTCACACGCCGGATCGACCGCTTCAGTGCGATAGCAGGCTCCGGTAACATTCGTCACCTGAGCAGTCGCATTATCGTCGGGAATGCTTATGTCTATTATTACCGGTACGCCCGGCAGCGGATCGTGGTGAGCCCCGGCAATCGCCACATATTTGTCGGTAGTTCCGGGAATTGCCCTGAAATGATATTCGGCCCAGGGGCGACTACCACGACCGTCGCAGAGATCTCCACCATCCATTGTTATATGCGGTTCCGGATAGTTACCGTGCCAACATCTCGGGTCGGCACCGTCGGGATATGAACGCCACAAGTGATGGGCCGAACCATAATTGCGGTCGATCTGGTCCCAACGAGTATATACCAGCATGCCTTCATTGTCAATCGACGGAAATAGCTCGGAGGTCTCGTGCCAACTGATCGGGAACATGTCCGTTCCGTCTTCTTTCATTGAGAACAGGGTTGCGATTGCCATGTGCGATCCCGGATCTCCGTGATGATGCCGTTGGGTGATCCAACGCCGCAATGACGCAAAAACGATTCGGTCCCCGGGAACAAAACAGGGCTCGAAATCTTGAAGTGAGCCGTCGGTAATCTGGCGTAGATCGGTCCCGTCGATATTCACGGTAAACAGGTGTTGAACGTATTCGGTATCAGGCGCGAATGAAAAAATCATTCTTTGGGCATCATATGAAAGATCGTATATACCATTGAATACCCCGTTGTTGCTGAGTTTCCGTCCCTGCAGGCGTCCATCGGAAACAATAGAATTCTCCAAAATGGACGTGACTTCAGCGTTTCCCGATCGAAAATTGGTTAGAAAAGCCGGTCCCGGCCCCAGTCTTTTCTTTTTGTACTCACCACAGGGCGTATGGGGGGAACTCCAATCATGGCCTTCATAGTCTTCATCATGCCACCGGCACTCGGTAGGGATGTTTGCTTTCCTGAGGAACTTGTATGCTTCATTCTCAGGGTACCCGCTTCCGGAGTTCTGGTTGGGCATGAAAACGATTGTATCGAAATCCAGAAGAGGGTCCGTGAGCATTGCGCTTCGGCGTAATGCACAGGCTTTCAGAAAGAGGTCTTGCTGTTCGGCGGTGCTTTTTCGCAATATTGAGGATCGTTTTCGGAGAGCATCGACAGCCTGGAGACGATCACCGGCGTCCGCGCGCGATTCGTTCCGCAAAAGGGATTCGGTTCGACGAAGCACCACATCGGTCGGCGTTCGGTCGCCGGGATGGATCATCGCCTGGGGATCAATTGTTGTCGCGTATGCTGCGTCATGAGTTTCGCCATTATCTATTTGGGATCGAAGCTGATCATATTCCCTCAGCCATGATTCGAGAACATACTGAGGAACCGCCGTACCATCGGAACCGTTGACCCCCGGAGCCGCGGAAACACCCTGAAGTACCATACATCCAAACATTGTAACCACAGCCATGAACCTTGAGGGGAGGGAATCGTTACTCAACCGTATCATTGTATACCTTTCTGAAAAGCAACACAGCTTAAGCACAAAACTCGAAGAGTGCCGGACAGGTTTTGTCGAGAGAATCAAAGACGGGAGTATATGAAAACAGAGGGGCTATTGTGCCCCTCTGGTCGGCGAGCTACTGGGCTTCAGCCATTTCCCGCGGAATAGAGACTCGAGAGGAAAACGCAGAATCCCACAATTCAGGTAGCCGGTGTTAGCGAATGGAGCGAATCATCTGCACCATACGTGATTCTCCGGCGCCGATCGTCACCACCGCCGCGCCCGATGCTCCCACGGTTTTTGTGAGGTTCAGGACAGGCTTTTCCATATCGCCGCCAAGCACCGACCGGTACAGAATTCGTCCTCGGATGTCGTACACGGAAACAGGAACCGCCCGTTTCGTATCGATCAGGAGTAACGTTCCACCGGCGGCTTCCCGGACGGTTATTTGATACCGCTCAAATCCGGTGCTCAGTCTGCGGATAGCCCTGCGATTCGCAGTGAGATCACCGCCGGGGTCCAGCGCCTGCGGATTTTCCGGAGTGTTGAAACCCAGCATAGGCCACACGACCTCTCCCTCCATCTGCTTCTCGAAATCATGGCAGGCCGACATGTTCATCGAATTGGCGTCAACCCAGACCGCAACTCGACGAAATTCCTCTTCGGTGATTCGATCCCGGTGTGATGAAAGAAGTGCCTTTCCTATCTTTGAAGCCCGAAACCCAAAGTTTCCAGCCTCGGTCCGCATTCCTTCACTGCTGCTGCCGCTTTGTCCCGCAGCCGCAAAGTAAAAAGCGTACTTATGGAGCCGACCCGCTTTGGAGGTATCACCGGGCTGTACGTAGTTGAAATCCATCAGGCCTTTACCTTCTTTTTCATGACACGGCAAGCAGGTGTTCTGGAACACCGGTTTCACCAGGACATGAAAATTCAACGGTAAGCTCCCCTCGGGTTCCGGCGTAATGGGCGAAGGATCCCGGGACAGAGCCTTCGCGGAGGGATTCCCCGGCGGCATATTCCATTTGTCTTCGTGGCAGCCCAGACAACTAAGGTGCTCGCCCGGATGGACGTATGTCCCCGATCGCATTGACTGAACTGCCGTTCCAAGTGAGTCAAGAGCCTGGAAATATATCTCACTGTTGATTGGCGCAAGAAAGTACGCGCTTCCATCTTCTTCAACCGGTACCGTCCCCAGCACGTGCCGCGCAATGCCGCCGGCCTGCCACCCGATCGCCATGTTGCTTCCCAGCGGGCAGCTCCAGGGTTTAGGCACTATTTGAATGATACGCAATGCCTCAATCTTGGTCCCCCGGGGCCAGTCAAAGTCGGAAATGTTTACATTATTTACGGATATAACTGCTTTGGGCCGATTCTTCTCCTTAGACCGATCACCCGACCAGCTCTGGTCCGGAGGGCTCGGCGGTTTCTCTCGGCTGCGGAATGGCCGCGGCCCCATTCCGCCGTCAATGGTGAGTACGACTTCGTTACCAAATCTGTCAAGCAGCATTACCGTAATGTCCCCGCGTCCCAGTGCCCGATTTTCCTCCCGGGAGATCAGGTAAAAATCTCTGTTCAACGGCCAGGGCGTGACATACCTTTTGAAAACCTCACCTACAGAGAACTTTCCGCAAGGGGGGCAAAGGCTCGGTCCCTGCTCATGGGTGAAACATCTGCCCTTTATGATTTTTGTCTGGGCCATTTCATTGTCGTCTGCGATTTTCGTATTGATCAGGATAGGTACCCCGGGAAGGAACTTATGATGATGCCCTGCTACCGCAATGTATTCGCCCGGGTGACCTGGGATCGGTCTCGTATGACCGTGTGTTTCAGGACGTCTTCCCCGGGTATTCACCGGATCGTCCCGGTAGTGAGGACGAGCCCAGTTCCCCGCAGGCGCTCGAGGGTCGCGTCCGTCGGGCCAACACGTCCACAGGTGATGACCGGCGTTAAAATCCCTGTCGATATAATCCCAGCGGGTGTAAACCAGTTTACCGTCATGATCCACAACCGGATGATTTTCATTCGTTTCGTGGAAGCTTATCTGGTGCATATCGGATCCGTCGCCGTTCATTCGCCACAACTGACCGCCTGCCTGAAGCCTTTCCATGCCGTCCTCGTTGCTGTGCCCGTTTACGGAAAACGGTCCGGTACTACCCCCCCCCGGTTGGCATCGTGAAGCGGTCCATGATCGAAGCGATATGAATACGATTTTGCCGCTGGGCAGAAACGCAGGATCGTAATCGGAAAGTGCACCGTCGGTAAGCTGCACAAGACCCGAACCGTCGACCGCGCACTTGAACAGATGCAGTGAACGGTGACATCCCGACGGCGAAGTAGCAAAAAGAAGAGTATCACCGTCAAAAGAAAGGTCGTAAATGCCTTTCCATTCCTTCTCCGAGTTGCCAATTTTTTCGCAGGCTCCGGGGTTTTTCTGAATTATGTCACGAATGAGATATTTGACCTGAGGCGATCCACTCTTGAAATTCGAGATAATCCGAGGTCCCGCACTTGGAGATTCACAGTTCAGGTGGGAATCGCAATCTTTGTTGCCGCCACCATGATAGCGGTAGCTTCCCTTGATATTGTTCGTGGTCCAATCGGTATTGTAGTAATCCTCTCGATACCAATGATTATCTGTGGCCGAGGCGACACCGTCGTATCCCACCGTCTGGATAAACCCGCCAAAGAAGTCGGCACCCACCGTAACGATTTGATCAAAATCCAGAATCGGGTTTTTCAATGCGATTTCCCGGCGAAGCCGGCAGACATCCAGAAAAGCGGCCTTTGCGGTTGACTCGTTGCCGTAGCCGCCCGCCGCAGCCTGCTTGAGTTCATCTAACCTGGCGGACTGTTGGCTCAGGTCGGGAGCGTTTTCCATCCCCGAGATGTGATTGAAAAGCGCCTCGGTGCGCCGTAGTGCTACATCCACCGCATTCCGATCGGCTTCATTGAGTACCCCCTGCGGATCGAGACTGTGCGGGTAGGTTTCGCCTTCGGGGATAAGGGCATCATGAGCGCGCAACGCATTCAGCAACCCCTGTGTTTCTTCGTACTCGTATTCCCAGAAATCCTCAAGCGTGGCGGCGTTCACGCTGAAAGAGGACAGAATAAAAAACGAAAAAAGCAGTCCAATACGCAAGTTGAGACACTTACCACTCATTGAAAATCCGAATCTGCTCACGGCATTTCTCCTTTGGGACAGCCACCGACGGAATGCATCGAGACAAAATTTCTATTGTAAGGTAACTACAGACGACCGACGAAGAAGAAAAAAAACGATTTATAGACTCCAACTTGTGCACTTGTGCATTGCATTACGGACTCAAACGCGTTACAGTCGTTACAGTCTGAGGAAAAGAGGCCCAAGTTTTTCTGAAAGACCGAAAAACTGAGGCCTTTTTGAACTTTTGGTGCAAAGCCGGCAGCCTGTCGACCTGAATGCCGGGTCTGAATCCTACCTGACGGAGCGTACCATTTTGATGGTACGTGATTCTCCTTCTCCGACCGATACTATTGCCGCGCAGGATGTACCTACCTTTTCGGTGAGATTGAGTACCGGCTTTTTTGCGTCGCCGCCCAGGGTTGTATGGTACATATTCCGACCTCTGATATCGTACACGGCAACCGGAATTGCGCGTTTCGTGCCGATTCTAAGGAGTGTCCCACCGGCCGTCTCTCGAACGGTTATCCGAAACCGTCCCCCTTCGGCGTTGATCCGGTTGGGCAAGGTCATGCGGTTATGTGTAAGATCACCCCCGGGATCCAGCGCTTGCGGATTGTCCGGAGTATTGAATCCCAGTAGAGGCCACACGACTTCTCCCTCCATCTGTTTCTCGAAATCATGGCAGGCCGACATGTTCATCGAATTGGCGTCAATCCAGACCACTACTCTCCGGAACTCCTCCTCCGTCAGTCTATCCCGGTGTGTCGCCAACAGCTTTTTGCCCATATCCGAAGCCCTGAATCCGAAATTGCCTGCTTCGGTACGCATCCCTTCTTTGTTGCTGCGCTCTTGCCCCGCGCCTGCAAAGTAAAAGGCGTACTTATGGAGGCGCCCCGGTTCGGATGTATCCCCGGGCTCCACGTAGTTAAAATCCATCAGGCCTTTCCCCTCTTTTTCGTGACACGGCAAACAGGTGTTTTGAAAAACCGGCTTCACCAGGACATGAAAATTGAAAGGCAAGCTTCCTTCGGGTTCCGGAGTAATCGGCGAGGGATCACGAGACAGAGCAGTCGCGGAGGGGTTCCCCGGCGGCATATTCCATTTGTCTTCGTGACAACCCAGACAACTGAGGTGCTCGCCGGGATGGACATAAGTTCCCGAGCGCATCGATTGAATTGCCGTCCCCAGTGAGTCAAGTGCCTGAAAGTAGATTTCCGAGTTAATCGGCGCAAGAAAGTGTGCGCTACCATCCTCCTCAACCGGAACAGTTCCAAGCACATGACGTGCGATTCCTCCCCCCTGCCATCCGATAGCCATGTTACTCCCCAGAGGACAACTCCAGGGTTTCGGAACAATTTGAATAATGCGTAACGCTTCGATTTTGGTTCCCTCGGGCCATTCGAAATCGGATATATTGACATTGTTCACCGAGATGACGGCTTTCGGGCGGTTCTGTTCCAATGACCGCTCGCCCGACCAGCTTTGATCCGGAATACTTGGCGGTTTCTCGCGGCTACGTAATGGTCGTGGGCCCATTCCGCCGTTCCTGCCGAGGACGATTTCATTGCCGAATCTGTCAAGCAAAATGACCGAGAGGTTATCACCGAGCTCACGAGGTTCGTCCCTCGAGATCAGGTAAAAGTCCCTGCTCAACGGCCATGGCGTGACATACCTCTTGAAAAACTGACCGACTCTGAACTTTCCACACGGAGGGCAAAGGCTTGGCCCCTGCTCATGGGTAAAACACCGGCCTTTGATGATTTTTGTCTGGGCCATCTCGTTGTCGTCTGCGATTTTCGTATTGATCAGAACGGGCACACCGGGAAGAAAGGAATGATGATGTCCGGCTACGGCTATGTATTCGCCCGGGTGGCCCGGAATCGGTCGTGTATGACCGTGTGTGTCGGGACGTCTCCCCCGAGTATTCACCGGGTCGTCGCGGTAGTGAGGGCGAGCCCAGTTCCCCGCCGGCGCTCGAGGATCCCGTCCATCGGGATAACAGATCCACAAGTGATGACCGGCGTTAAAATCCCTGTCGATATAGTCCCAGCGGGTGTAAACCAATCTACCGTCGTGGTCAACAACCGGATGGTTTTCGTTGGTTTCATGAAAACTTATCTGATGCATATCGGATCCGTCGCCGTTCATTCTCCACAACTGACCGCCGGCCTGAAGTTTTTCCATGCCGTCTTCATTGCTGTGTCCGTTTACGGAAAACGGTCCCGGTTTTCCTGTGCCCGGCTGGCATCGCGAAGCGGTCCACGATCGAAGTGACACGAAAACAATTCTACCGTTGGGCAAGAACGCCGGATCATAATCCGAGAGTGCACCGTCGGTAAGCTGCACGAGACCCGATCCGTCCATCGCACACTTGAACAGGTGCAGCGAGCGGTGACACCCCGAAGGTGAGGTGGCAAAAACCAGCGTGTCCCCGTCATAAGAAAGATCGTAAATCCCTTTCCAATCTCTTTCGCCGTTGCCGATTCGAGAGCAGACGTCGGGATTTTTCTCAATTATATCGCGAATCAGATATTTCAGGTTGGCCGATTCACCTTTAAAATTCGAGATTATGCGCGGCCCTGCCGTTGGGGACTCGCAGTTCAGAGGGGGATCGCATTTCTTGTTGCCGCCACCGTGATATCCGTAGCTTCCTGTGATGTTGTTCTTAGTCCAATCCGTGTTGTGATAATCTTCGGTTTGCCAATGATTGTCAATAGCGGAGCAGTTGCCCTGGTATCCTACCGACTGGATAAAACCGCCGGCAAAATCGGCTCCCATGGTAACGATCTGATCAAAATCCAGAAGTGGATTCTTCAGGGCGATCTCCCGTCTGAGTCTGCTTACATCCAGGAAAGCGGCTTTCGCCGTTGATTCATTGCTGTACCCGCCCGAAGCGGCCTGTTTAAGCCCGTTCAGCTCGTTGGATTGTGATCCAAGGTCCGGGGCGTTTTCCATCTGCGAGATGTGGTTGAGCAACGCCTCCGTACGCCGCAGGGCTACATCCACCGGGTTTCTATCAGCCTCGTTGAGCACTCCATGCGGATCAAGGCTATGGGGGTACGTTTCGCCTTCTGGTATAAGGGCATCGAAGGAACGCAGCGTATCCAGCAGCACCTTTGTCTCTTCGTACTCGTATTCCCAAAACTCCTCGAGCGTAGCGGCGCTCACGGTGATCGGGGATAATATCAAACACGTAAGAAGCAGTCCAATACGCAAGATGAAATACTTACCGTTCATCGAAAATCGAGATCTCCTCACCTTGCGTCTCCTTTGGATCGGCACCCTTGGGTGTTTAATTGTAAAACCAGGTATCGTTGGTAACCTAAGGGCATAAGCTTATGAATGTAAAACAGAAAGAATTTCTGAAGCTCAACTTGTGCACTTGTGATTCTTATTCTAGATTTTATAGTTCAGCCGACGCAATCGATTGCATTGGAAAGCCGAAAAATTTTCCTGATGAGGGCCAATGAATGACGAGACCCCCGACACAAAAAAAGATCTATCGTCCCGAATCGCAGAAAAAATCCGTCATGATTTCGTTTCTGGGGGGTTCGAGACATTGCCCTCGATGGCATCATTGGGTGCGCGTTACGGCGTTTCCCGCCGGACGGTGCTTTCGGCAACACGAAAACTGCGAGAAGAGGGAGTCCTGGAGTTTCGTCAGGGCACCCATGTCCGGACCGTTACGAAAGGTCGAGAAACTGAAAGCCGCACCGAGCCCGAGTTGGTGCTTCCAAGTAGAGAGAATTTGTATCGCATAGTTCTCCACAGGATCACCGAAGGCGTATACCGGGCGGGCGAACCCCTTCCCAAGCGCCGAGCTCTGGCACTTGAATACCATGTGTCGACTTCAACCGTCTCCGCGGTATACCACCGCCTCATAGCTGAAAACCTCGCAAGAAAGCACGGGAAAAGATTTATCGTCGGTCGAGAGACAAGAACCGAATCCGGATCACGCAGCTTTGTCCCTCCCTTTATTGTCGTGCTCGTAAGCAGATGGTCCGAATGGTTCGACGTAGGCCGTAGCAGTCGGACGAATCGCTTCACCGAGGAATTTTTGCGCGAATCGAGGAATCACGGGATAAGAGTTTTTCTAGCATCCGCAAGCGGGGCGTTGGAAGCACGAGGAGAGATGGGGCTTGAAGAACTCCACCAGTACATCAAACGCAATCGGGAGCACTATCTCGGGTGTCTTGCCGCGATGGCACGCAAGACCTGTTCGCGATGGAGATTTCTCATGAGAAGTATGCTTGAGTATCAGAGGCCGGTTGCCTGGTTTGATCGATACAATGAAGGAGCGGAAGGATTTTCCTCTTCTCTATTCACCCGATGCCGGTTTTCGGAAGAAAACGGAGTATACAAGGCTCTGGAATATCTTCATCACCGAGGTCATAGGTCCATTGTGTACAGCTATGACGGAAATATGAACTGGCAAAAAGAACGTATGCGTATCATTACACATCTTGCGGGCCGATTCAATCCGCCGATAGAGGTGTACGGCCATGTCTTTCCCACGGGTGATGCCTGGCTCAATCCGTCTAACTCGGAAAAAATCACACAAATGCTCGAAAAAGCCCGACAGGTAAGAAATCCAGTGGTGCAGAAAGCCTTCAAAAACATTGAAGCGCGGCGTTCATCGATTCTGCGTCGTTATCCGCTCCCTCCGGAGATATCGCACCGTCTTTCACGTGCGGCGCAACCGGTGGTGGCACTTGCCTCGGTCGGGCCCGGCAAGAGAACCCATCCGGAGGATTCAAGCATTCGGGTGATCTGGTCGGTAACAGATATGTTTCCGCTGCTGACGGATCATCGGTTCACCGCACTGATTGTACCCAACGACCAACTTGCTTCAGAGGAGTACATCCCCCACTGCAGCCTCTTGGGAATTACACTTCCGGAAGATTTCTCAATGATTTCTTTTGACTGCCGAGAGCCGTCCGTTTTCATACCACCCACGACTGTGGATTTCGGATTCGGCGGGTTGGGGTATGCGGCATTTCACGTGCTGCTCGGGGATATTCCCACCGGAAGAAGTGCCCGGGGCGTTATCTCGTCACGTGCCGTTGTCGTAGATCGTGGGACGGTGGGTGCGCCGCGGAATCGTGAGCAGGGGAATCCAGGATGAGGTGTTCCTTTCGGTCGATCCATTGATACAGTCGGGGAATCCTCGTCCGGCAATGCTCACTCAGCGACCAGCTTTTCCCGACGACGAATCAGTTGGAGTGACAGCCCCCACGGATCGGACAGGAGAACCATCACCGGGTCGGCATCGTCCTCGGGCTTTCTGCTGAGTATCTTCGCGCCATTCTCGACCAGCCTTTCCGCCGTCTTCCAGGGGTCCTCCGATTCGAACGCGACATGCAACTGAAGTGGCGAAGAGCTTTTCACGGCCAGGGGCTCCGTCGACTTGAGTCTGAAAAACTCGAGTATGGTATTTCCGGATTCGTCGAGCACAAATGCTCCACCTTCTCCGTTGTCGCCGCTCTTGCGAATGATTTTGCATCCCAACTGCTCCCGATACCATCGGGCGATATCCATTGGAGCTGAGACCGCGATGCCGATATGTTCCAGTTTCATGATGTAATCTCCTTTGCCGCAATTGGAAATATTGAAGAAACGGTACTCTGTGGTGGAGCGGGAATGTTGACAACTATCCGTCCGGTCCCCCGTACAGCGGGGACCTCACCAAAAGACCTTTTGTCAAAGGAAACTTACGGCAAGGACTACAAAACCGATCAATGTCCAAGTGCCGTACCCGCACTGATGCTGAGATAGAGACTTCACAAAAATTGCATCAATCCAACTGTTTAAGCAAGTGAATTTCCTCCGGACACCCCGGATTGTCGGTTTTCGACCGGCGGTACACTCTGAAACCATGTTTGTAGTACCATTGCCGTGTGGAATTATACGGGGGATAGTCAACGCTTTCACCCAAGGTCCAGGTTCGGATTTGACTGGTTCCCATTTCCCGGGCCAGGTTCTCCACGGCTTCCAGTAACCCGGCACCGATCCCCAGCCTTCGACGGTTCCTGCTCACACCGATCCAGGCTATCCACAGCGCCCCTTCGAGGAAAACGCACGATACGAACCCAACAACTCCG
>CAZEMW010000035.1:5685-12473 GCA_964513105.1 uncultured Fibrobacterota bacterium | reverse complement strand
CACTCCGACGACCAGACCGTTTCCGGCGTTTTCCAGGTTGTTTGGCATTGTTGTTTTTCCTTTCTTAGTGGCGTTGTCTGCTTATTACTTTGGAAGAGGTAAGAAACCGGAATACAGTATCTGCATGTCCTTCGACTCGAAAAAGACGATTCTCCGCTCGTCGGGAGTGCTCTTTCGAAGAAACGACTGCAAGTGGCATGTGACCAAGGGCGGCGCCCTGTCCCGGAACACCTCATCGTATGTAATCAGACATTTGAGGTTCGGAAGCGATCAATATACTAATTTTCTAGGAGTCTGACTGATGAGCGGCAAAACGCGATGTGTTCGGCCTGCTCCAGGGAGCCGGCTATCCCGTGACCGTCCGGCCCGATACCTTCCGACCCCACACCATGATAATTTCACCTGGATATCTGCATGGAACCCGTATGCTGCGCTCCGTTTGGGAACAGCGGGGCCATTGCATATCGGAGTGATATCGTGAGGCGGTACGAGGTCTACGTCGCTACCCGACCAGCTTTGCCGCGAAACACCTTTTCAGAGCCGGAGAGGGCGCATGAAAGATCAACTGTTTCCATCTTCAGAGTACCGTGCGATAGAGGAGCTACGTCCTTATCTGAATGAGAAGTCGGCGACTAATTATTCGCTTTGCGTTGGTGATGATGCCGCCATTCGGGTCGGCCGCGGTGACGAACAGGTAATTCTTACCGGGGATCTTTCGGTAGAGGATGTTCACTTCTCCCTGGACTATATGACCTTGGAGGAAGCCGGTTTTCGGGCAATGGTGAGCAACCTCAGCGATTGCGCGGCAATGGGCGCGGCTCCCGACGGTGCCGTTGTGCAGGTCGTGGTTCCGAAGCGCATTGGCGATCCACGAGAGCCGCTGCGGGAGCTATACCGGGGGATTTCGGGGGCGGTGAGCAAATGGAAAACGCCTCTGGTCGGCGGGGATTTATCGCGCGGTCCCTGCTGGGTAATTTCCATTACTCTTCTGGGCAGACGCACCGGTACACCGGCGCCCAGGATCCTCACTCGAAGAGGAATGAGAAGTGGCGATGCTGTGTTCGTCACCGGGAATGTCGGGGAGAGTAGTGCCGGTTTATCGGCGCTGCGCCGGTGGGGACGTTCACAGGTTCCGGAGAGATTCCGGCAACTGGTTTCGCGTCACATTTCTCCCTCTCCCCGTATAGCACAGGGAATTATCCTTGCCGACGACCCGTATATCCATTGTATGATGGACATATCGGACGGGGTTGCCAAGGAGTGTCTGACTTTGGCGTTTGATAACCAAATGGGCATTGTCCTGGAATATGATAGTACAATTGTATCGACGGCCGTCCGCGAGCTTTCCGAACAGTTGAAGGTGTCCTGGAACGATTGGTTTCTGGACGGTGGAGAAGACTATGAACTCATCTTTACCGCGGACGTCTCATGGCCCCCCCCCGAGATGATTGAAGGGATTTCGATCCGGAGAATCGGATCTGTATCTGCGAATACGAGGGGAGTACAGGTGAAAAGGGAGGGACATCTCGTGCCAATTGAGAGGGGAGGCTGGGATCACCTCTGACCTAAAGTGAGCGATTCTGAGTGAGGGAATGGCGTAATCCCATGAGACGAGACGGGGTTGAAGGAATCGCAGTGCATACCCACTGGGGTATGTGCAAGATTTCTGAACCCCGTATCGGCCATAAGATTTGGCCATTTTCCGCGAGAGGATCGCTCAGTTTAGGTCTGGGTTGAGTTCCCGTAGCCGGCGGTCTCGCCGCGGCCGGGCGAAATGTTGCAACGGCCGCAAGCCCGGCACGGGACGTAACGGGTGGACGAATGTTGATTATATTTTAGGGGGATCAATATCGTCCCTCTGAGAGAGTGTGGTCTTCCGGGAGAATTCCGCCGGGAAGAGACTTCTCTCCATTCCTGAAAGAGGTGTACCAACCTTTCCACCGGAGCTTGCAGAGATAATCGTCGCTAAATAACCGTGGCCGTGCGTATTACCCAGGAATTCCGGCGAAAGGTAAGAACTGTTTCTATGATGCAGCGCAGACGCAAAAAACTCGGTGAAATTCTACTGGCGCAGGGACTCATATCCAACGACCAACTGCTTCATGCGCTTGAAGAGCACCGTCGTACCGGGATCAGTCTGGGTACGGTTCTGGTGAACCTGGGCTATATTACTGAAGATGATCTCACGGGGGTACTTGGCAAACAGATTCAGTTGGATCAGCGCAAACGCATTGGCGAAATATTGGTCGATCAGGGACTGATAACACCCCAGCAGCTCGAGACCGGGCTCAAAGAGCAGAAAACAACGCGCGAGCAGCTTGGAAAGTGCCTGGTCAGATTGGGATTCATATCTGAAAACAAACTGATCGACATCCTCAGTGCTCAGCTTGACATTCAGCATGTCGTCCTTGAGAATTTCAGCATCGATCCCAACCTCGTTCGGCGAATTCCCGAGGAAATGTGCCGAAAATACAAAGTGATTCCCTTGTTTGACCGCGACGGTATCGTTACTGTGGCGATGGCCGATCCGACCAACCTTCGCACTATAGACCATCTCAAGTTCAAGACGGGGCGCGAGATCGAGCCGGTAATCGCTTCGGAGAAGAGCATTCTGGCGACGATTGAGCGGGAATACAAAAAGGGATTCGATGAGATGAAGGAGCTTCTGGGCTCCGTAGACGCCGATGAGCTGACGGTTGTCGAGAAAGAAGAGGAAGAGGATCCCACGGTCTCCGAGGAGGAAGGCAGTCAGGTAGTCAAAATTGTGAACCTGATTGTTATGCAGGCCGTTGCCGAAGAGGCATCCGATATTCACATCGAGCCGATGGAGCGTTTTGTGCGGCTCCGGTATCGCGTCGAGGGTGAACTGGTGGAGAAAAACCCGATACCCATCCACGTGCAGCCCCAGATCACCTCCCGGCTCAAGATAATGTCGTCGATGGACATCGCCGAGAAGCGAAAACCGCAGGACGGTCATTTTCAGATACGGTACCAGGGGCGGGAAATTGATGTTCGTGTGTCAACGTTTCCTACCATGACGAGAACCCGCGGGGTAAACGAAAAAATAGTGATGCGAATAATCGATCAGGAAGGTGCTGCTCTGGGGCTTGATCAACTTGGATTTCGTCCCAACACGCTCAGCACGTTCGACGATCTGGTACGGAAACCGGACGGCATTGTGCTGGTCACCGGGCCAACAGGAAGTGGTAAGAGCTCAACGCTGTATGCCGCTCTGCGTCGGGTAAGTCAGTTTTATTCGAATAAGAAAAATATCGTGACCATGGAAGATCCGGTCGAAGCGAACCTTGACGGAATAAATCAGGGACAAATCAATCCCAAAGCGGGATTTACGTTTGCCGAAGGAATGCGTTCAATCCTGCGTCAGGATCCCGATATCATAATGATCGGCGAGATGCGTGATCTGGAGACGAGTGAAATGGCCATTCAGGCCGCCCTTACGGGGCATATGGTGCTCTCAACGCTTCATACAAACGATTCGCCGAGCGCATTCACCCGTCTTTTCGATATGGGGGTTGAACCGTTCCTTGTCGCTTCTACCATTCGTGGGATTCTTGCCCAGCGACTGGTTCGTCGTATCTGCAGCAAATGCCGGGAGGGATATGAGCCCGAACCGGAACTTCTTCAGAAAGTGGGAATAAAACCGGGCATCCGGTTATACCGCGGCAAGGGTTGTCGTGCATGTAACGGTTCCGGCTACAAGGGGAGAACCGGCGTATTTGAGCTTCTTGTGAACGACCACACAGTAAGCAGAATGGTCGTTGGGCGATCGTCGGCGGAAGAAATCAAGGATTACTGTGTCAAAAACTGCGGATTCGACACACTTCGTCGGGACGGATTGCGCAAGGTTCTCGATGGTCAGACCACACTAGAGCAGGTTTTAGGAGCGACTCAAAATGACTAATGCAATGGAAGCGCAGCCGATACTGGAGCGGCTGGTACTAAACACCGTGCAGAAAAAAGCCGTTGCTTGTGAGCAGTGGCCGCAGTTGATTTTTGCGGGAGCGGGGTCGGGAAAGACCCGGGTACTAACCGCCAAAATCGCCTATCTCATCGAGGCTTGTCGAGTATCGCCGGCCCATATCTTTGCCGCGACCTTCACCAACAAAGCGGCTCGAGAAATGCAGACGCGGGTCGAAGAGCTTATCGGTATTCCCTGCGACGGACTCTGGATCGGAACGTTCCACTCCCTGTGCGCCCGAATTCTTCGACGAGAAGCTCATAGAATGGGATACTCGAGTTCGTTTTCAATTTTCGATGCGGACGACCAGTTGCGGGTCACCAAACAGGCTATGCGCGAGTTGGAACTCGATGAAAAGGCTATGCCTCCCAAGAAGGTCCATTCGGTGATCTCTCGATTCAAGAACGAATGTGTTCCTCCCGATGAAGTTGACACTACCAAAATGAGCTATTTCGATCGTGAGATCGTCCGTGTGTACGAGCGCTATCAGGATTTGCTGCAGCGTCAAAATGCCATGGACTTCGACGATCTCATCACCAATGCGGTCTATCTTTTTCGGGGGTATTCCCAGGTACTCGAGGGCTATCGGAACGTGTTTCGCTATGTTCTTGTCGACGAGTACCAGGATACCAATGCATCGCAGTTCGCACTGGTCAAACTCCTGGGAGGAGCACATAGGAACGTATTCGTTGTCGGGGACGACGATCAAAGCATTTACGGGTGGCGTGGTGCGCAAGTCGGTAATATCCTCGGGTTCGAGGAGACCTTCCCCGGTACCCGGGTATTCAAACTCGAGCAGAATTATCGGTCTACAAAGAAAATTCTGCAGTTCGCCAATAGTGTTATACGAAACAATTCTCGTCGTGTGGAAAAAAGCCTCTGGACCACAACCGACGACACCACCGATGTCGTTTTACGCCGATATCGTGATGAACGACAGGAGGCCGATTCGGTTGTCGAACGGATTGCGGAACTGATCGGCAAAGGGTATCGTCCCGGGCAGATCGGTATTCTGTTCCGTACCAATGCGCAGTCCCGCGTGTTCGAGGATGTATTCAGGCGGCGCAATATTCCGTATGTTCTGGTTGGCGGCATCAGTTTCTACGAACGCAAAGAAATCAAAGATTGTCTTGCCTATCTCAAGATACTGGTCAACCCGAAAGACGACGTTTCCTGTGGACGCATACTGAATGTGCCTGCCCGGGGAATCGGTGCCAAATCGGTGGAAACCTTGAGCGCCGAAGCTCGTCGGGGGAACCGTTCGCTTTTGGAGACTATTCTTGCCGGTGAGGGGCAGTTGAAATCGGGCCGTGCACAAAAGGGAATTGATTCGTTTCGTGAGGCACTCGTGGAGGTTCGTGAGCTTTATGAGATGGGAGAGGCGCCCGATGAGATTATGCGTACCATTCTGCGGGTGACCGGCTATATCGACAGTCTCGAAAACGAAGACAGCGAAGAGTCCGAGACCCGAATAAACAACATCAATGAATTGGTTAACGCGCTTGCAACCTGGTCGAGTGAGTCGGAGACTCCTCGGGGGCTGGAGAAGTTTCTTGAGGATGTGTCTCTTGCGACGGATGTTGATCGATGGAAAGACAGTGACGATGCCGTTAACCTGATGACGCTTCACAGCGCAAAGGGGTTGGAGTTCGATGTCGTCTTTGTGGTAGGTTTGGAAGACGGCATTCTGCCTTCGAGTCGGGATTCTGAAAACGAAGCTCGAGTGGAAGAGGAATGTCGCTTGTTGTACGTGGGAGCGACGCGGGCCCGGAAGATACTGGAGCTTTCCTATGCCGACCAGCGGTGGCGTTTCGGGTATGTTGTTCCGATGACTCCGTCACGGTTTCTTTCTACCATTCCCGAGGCGCACTACCGGCTAATCGATATGGCCGGCTCATTCTCGTCCCCGGTTGGGTTTACGCCTTCGGGTATGCGCCCCGAATACAAATCGAGAGGTGCCGCACCGGGAAGGGGCATGCATGCAAAACAGGTCCGAAAGCCGACCCCCCCCGGGCCTTCGACGCCCAGGCCCGCCACGCAGAAGGCACCCAAGGCGCCTGAGTATGATGAATTCTCACAGGATATGGTGCAATACCGTATGGGCCAGTATGTTTCACACGCGAAGTATGGGCGCGGCAAGGTTCTCAGTATCAGTGGATTCGGCCCCGATATGCGACTCACGGTACTTTTCGGCAATGGAAACAGAAAAAAAATGCTTGCAAAATTCGCAAACCTGGAGGCTCTCTGATGGTTGGTCCCGAAGACGTCAAATATGTGGCAGGATTGGCAAAATTGCAGCTGACCGACACGGAAGTTGAGGCGTTTACTCATCAGCTTTCGTCGATAGTCGATTATGTCGCCCAACTCAATGAGGTAGATACCTCCGACGTGGAACCTACCGCCTTTGTCGGTCCCGAACACGACCCTATGCGCAAAGATGCCGTCGGCGGATCACTCCCTCGTGAACGAATCCTGCAGAATGGTCCGAAGGTTACGAAAGATCATTTCGCGATTCCAAAAGTGATCGGGTAGAAACCGGGGAAGGTACCTTTGCCTGATCGAGTTCTTTGTGTCATTCCCGCTCGCTTTTCATCCACTCGCCTCCCGGGAAAACCGTTGCTGAAAATCGGGGGGCTTCCTCTGGTGATGTGGACGTACAACTGTGCGGTTCGCAGTGGTGCATTCGACGAGGTGGTGGTCGCCACGGACGACGAACGCATTGAGCGCGTGGTCCGGGAGCATGGCGCAACCCCCTGTATGACTTCGGATCGGCACCGTAGCGGAACCGATCGAGTACATGAGGTTGTCG
>CAZEMW010000035.1:0-5675 GCA_964513105.1 uncultured Fibrobacterota bacterium | reverse complement strand
AGATTCCCGCAGATATCCTGCAAAGCAATGTCGCACAGCCGAAATCATGCGCCGACGATACCTTGCTTACCTGCGTAACAGATGCTACACTTGAGGAGGTCGGTGATCCGTCCGTTGTTAAAGTCGTCATGACCGTCGACGGGTTTGCGCTGTACTTCTCTCGATCACCCATTCCGTTTCTGCGCAGTTCGGACGGAGTGCGACCGTACCGGCACAGCGGAATTTACGGTTTCACCACAGTCGGCCTCAATCGCTTCTGCAGTTTGCCGGCGGGTATGCTGGAGCAGGCGGAAAGTCTGGAGCAACTTCGTGCACTGGAAAACGGCATGAGAATTCGATGCATGGTCGCCGGCTATCGGGCCGTCGGTATAGACACACCTGAGGACCTTACGCGTTTTCGGCACATTGTCGATTCTCGTCGCGAAGGCGATGGAGAGGTGCCATGAACGAGGCACTCATGAAGCGTGGCAACGTCCTGCTTGTCGACGATGAGAAGTCCATATGCGATATCCTCGCCATGTTTCTTCAGAAGCGAGGATTCACGGTTTACCAGGCCCAAAGCGGACAGGCCGCGATACAAACAATATCATCTACCCCAATCGATTTGGTCCTCAGCGATATCAAAATGCCGGAAATGTCCGGTGTCGAGCTCCTGAAATGGATTAAGGGATACAACCAGTTCCTTCCGGTCATAATGACAACCGGATTCCCTACGCTCGACTCTGCAATAGAGGCTCTCAAGTTGGGGGCTTTTGATTATCTGACAAAACCGTTCCATCTTGAGGAAATCGGGCAGAAAGTTCAGCGTGCGCTGCAGAACCGGCAGTTGGAAGAAGAAAACCTGCTTTTCTCCAAGCTGGTTTCGCTTCATGAAGTAACCAAAGTGTTGTCGTCGACTCACAAGATTGATGATCTCAACGTTCGATTTCTCGATTACAGCCTTCGAATTGCCCGCGCGGATTTCGGCGCTTTGATGCTTTATGATGCGGAAAAAGCGCTCTCGGTTGCTGCCTCTACTCCGCCTCCCGACGGCATCATGTCCTGGAGTGAAGCTCCATTTCCGCTTGCTGCGGAGTGGTCGATCGGCAGTGAAGAGGCGCTTGCGCTAAAGCAGGGTGATGCATCTCCCGAGGGCTCGGGCCTTCCCCCTTTGCCCGACCCGGTCGGTGCCTACATATGCTTTCCCTTGAGAGCCCCCAAGAGGACTCTTGGTGTCTTGAATCTGGTGCGGAAAAACGCGGCTCAGCCATTCTCCAACGTTGATCTTGAGCTGATCAATGTATTGTCTTCTCAGGCGAGTATATCGATTGAGAACGCTCGTCTCTACCACAATATCCGGAATAATTATCTTAAGACGGTTCGCGGTTTTGCGCTTGCGGTTGAGGCAAAGGATCAGTATACTCACGGTCATTCCGAGAACGTGATGAAATACACCGTGGTACTGGCGCGGCAGATGGGGTTGTCTCCTCAGGATGTGGAACAGGTGAAGTACGCCGGTCTCCTTCATGACATTGGGAAAATCGGTGTCAGCGAATCGATCCTGAACAAACCGGGGCGGCTTACCGATGAGGAATTTGAGGAAATTCGGAAACATCCCGAACTGGGAGCGCGAATCATTTCAGACGTGCCGTTTCTCAAATCACTTGTGCCCCTTGTACGTCATCATCATGAATTCTATAATGGAGGAGGCTATCCCGACGGCATTGCCGGTGACAGCATTCCATTTGGGGCCCGCGTTTTGAGTGTCGCCGACGCCTTTGAAGCAATGACCTCGGATCGACCATATCGCAAATCACTTCCGCGTACTGTAGCTACAGACATCTTGCGAAAAGAGTCGGGAACCCAGTTTGATCCGCTGGTGGTTGATGCCTTCCTGGCCATGCTTGAGGACCCATCGGAGGAACTATGCGAGTGAAACGGTGGATTATTCCCGCTCTCGCGGCTTCGGCGGTTGTGGCTTGGGGAGTGTTTTTCCGGGAACTGGGTGCCGACGATTCATTGATTGTGATAGAGCATGCCGATTTGGACAGGATCGTTTCGATCGATTCAATCGATACTACTGCCGACTCCGGCGGGGATCAGATCGAATCCGGCAAGAAACGAACAATAACTCCGGCGGAGGGTACGCCGAATTGCATTGATCCCAATACGGCCTCGGAGCAGTCCCTTATGAGCATTTCGGGTATCGGCCCGGTGCTGGCCCGAAGAATTCGTGAGTACCGGGAAAGTGAGGGGCTGTTTGAAACGAAGGATCAGCTCATGGAAGTCAAAGGTATTGGACCCAAAACGGTGGAAAAGATACGCGAATATATTTGCTTTCGGTGAGAGAATGACGCATATTTGTGTACAACCTGCACTCGCCGACATGTGACTCAAGAACGACGAATGAAGGTGCCGGATTACCAAGTTTCCCGATTTTGTGATGTTTTATGGCTAAAAATACCAATTCTTATACGGGGATCGATATTGGGAAACAGTTCATCTGTTTTGCCCAGTGCACTCCCGAAGATAATCATATTCAGAATGTCGGCATTCAGCCAATAGACGATGATAATCCGGACTGGTGGGTTTGCGTAAAAGAGGGCCTGAAAGGGTTGGTTTCGGATACGAAGCTTTCCGGGGAAAATGTAATATTCTCTCTGCCGGGCGAGTATGCGGTAGTGCAGAAAACCATGCTTGACCCCGATGAGGATGATGTCGAGGGGGCGTTGGACTGGGAGTTCAGTCAGCGTATTGTCGGACAGCGGGAGGACTACGTCTTCGATTTTCAGCGCTTCCCCGATTCGGGGAACAACGGCGCCAATCGGTATCTGGTGGTCGGATATCGGGGGAACGCTGTTGACCGGGTTACCCGTCTAACCAAAACAAACAAACTCAATCCGATAGTGGCGGACCTTGATGCGTTCGCGCTCATCAATGCACATGAGCGCAACTACGGCGACCGTATTTCGCAGCCTGCGTTTATCCTTCACGCCGACGGTGAGACCGCGAAGCTGATTCTGTGCAGAGACGGTTTTTTTATTGATTTTGAGTCATTTGGCTACTCCGCACAGAATGAGTCGATCGGTGATCTGGCTCAAAGAGCAATAAAACATATGACTCAAATGGTGTCCGATAATTCACAAACCGTTTCACAGGAGGCACCTTTCTATGTGAGCGGGGCGGTATTCTCCGATGAAACTGCACTTGGGGAGATCCGCGGAAGTATACAGAATGCCGAAGTGCTGAATCCATTCAGGCAGATGTCTTACAGTGAATCGATGGAGCATAACAATATCGAACGGTATGCTCCACAACTTGCCGTTGCTGTTGGTTTGGCACTACGGGGAGATGAATAGTCGAGTTTTCGATATACTATGGTACGAATAAATCTTCTAAAAACCCCCGGGAAAAAACGTTCCGCCTCGCGGAATGTGCCGATGCGGATGATGGTACTGCCCGTGGCTACGCTCGCCGCGGGACTGGTAGTCGGGCTTGCCGTCTGGGGCGGAATTCGGTTGCTTAATCGACCGGAAACCAAAGTGCCTGCGCGTGTAGTGACTTCGGAGAAACAAAAAGGTCCGATGAACATCCTGGAGGATGTTGTGCGGGAAGTTCGCGGGAGTCGTTCAGGAGCCGGTGGAGGTATTCTTCGGGCACCGTATTCCGAACTCTCATTTCCCGAACAGGTAAACTACGAGGTCAACTTCGGGAAAAATGCAATCGCATTAATGAACACAATCGTGCCTGAAGAGGTCGAGTTCAGACGGCTTGAGTTCAAGGGTTTCGAAGCTCTCTATGGTGTCGGTATCGCCGGAACAAGAGAGGCAGTATCCTCTTTTCTGGGGGATCTTCGAGCTGGTGAGGGTGCCGAACTTCTTCCTCAACCGTACACCAACATAGTCCGAAAGAATTCACGGTATCAGTTTGTTTTCTCCTGCCGCAAGCAATTTGGTGTCAATTATCGCGCACCGTTTTTTGACCTTGGTCTTGAGTTCTTGCCGGCTCGAAGCGAACTGAATGGAACGATCGCGACAGTCCTGAAAACCGCTCGTGAAGCGGGATTATCCCCAAACGGAGAGATGAAACGAATATCGGCTGAGCCGCTTGCGGACTACCGCCGATTCAAGTATTCATTTACGGCCGAAACCACCTACAAAAACGCGGTGCAATTCATAAATACGCTCTACGAGAACCGCGTCCCCTGCGCGTTCGAACACATTGAGCTGGTAGCCAAAACCGATGACATACTATCATTGGAGTCGGTCGTCTTGATTACCACGCTGGACTGAAGACCGGTCGGGGCGAGCACGTTTTTCGGACCATGTCCGTCCTCGGAAAAGCGGATTCGGCCGGTACAGGATGGGGCTACGACAGAGAGCCGGCGAGAGGTACCGTCGTTCGGATTGTAAGGCCAAGCCCGATACTCTTCAGGCCCGTAGGTTCCTTTCCTGCTGAGAACATACTAAGCCGGCATAGCCGGAAGATCAGACTTCGGCTTCGCTCAGTCACCGAAGATCAAAGATCAAACAGAGAATTCCTTTGTCTGACAAATAATACGCTAAAACTTGTGCTGAGCGTGCCGAAGTAAAACGTGGATTTGTCAGATACATAGTCTAACACGGAACTAATGAAGGACGGCGACTTACCAATTGATGAAACTACGGATAATCGCCGGCACGCTGAAAGGGCGAAACATAAAGATTGTCGGCAATGCCGACGACTTCCGCCCGACTCTCGGGCGTGTCCGTCGATCACTGGCGGACGCTCTTCAGCCCTGGATTTACGACTCCGCGGTTATCGACCTCTGCGCGGGCAGCGGCGCACTTGGGTTCGAAATGTTGAGCCGTGGCGCGCGGAAGATAGATTTTGTGGAATCGGATCGCCGGCGAGGTGAGGCGCTCCTGGAAAACATTCGGCAGTTGCGGGTCGAGAGTAGTGCGAATGTCTTCAGGAAGAGCATACAGGAGTTCCTTAAGCGTGAAAACCCGGGGAGCCGCTACGATATTGTCCTTTACGATCCACCCTACGACAGCTCTGAGTTGACCGCACTCGCGGGCGCCATGACCGAACTGGTATCCCCGGACGGTATTTTTGTGTTCCAGCATGCAACCGGAACAACGGTTGCGTATGAGCCGTGGCGTGAGGTGGGGTTTGCGGTGAAAACTCGTAAATACGGCCGCACAACGGTGGATTTTTTTGTCCGAGAAACAGACACGCATAAGGGGGGAGATGAATGCCGGTAGCACTCTATCCGGGCACTTTTGATCCGATTACTTACGGCCACATCGATATTGCCGTCCGGGCATCCCGAATATTCAAAAAGGTTATTGCCGTGGTCGCGGAGAACCCCGCGAAAAACCCGGTATTCACCGCCGACGAACGACTTGAAATGGTCGCTGAGTGTGTCGGTGACATCGAAAACATTGAAGTGGTGCGATATGATGGTCTGATAGTCAATTGTCTCGAAAAGTACAAAGCGACCGCGATAATACGTGGTCTTCGAGCACTATCGGATTTTGATTACGAATTTCAGATGGCGTACACCAACAGGAACATGAATGGCAAGGCGGAAACGGTATTCCTGATGCCCAGCGCCGAATTTACCTATCTCAACTCAAGTATGGTCAAGCTGATGGCGCGGTTAGGGGGGGAGGGGTCTTGGGTTGTGGGGGGGGCGGTCGGTGGGGGGGGGT
>CAZEMW010000034.1:0-12486 GCA_964513105.1 uncultured Fibrobacterota bacterium | reverse complement strand
CGAACGCTTTCTTCCCATAGCGCCACTTTTCCGCCCCATTGGTGAGATGAGTTACCGTCGCCATGATCGGCAACGAAAACAACCAGAGTATTGTCATAGTATCCATTGTCGCTCAGCGCCTGCACAAGCGATCCAAGATATTCATCCATCCTTTCCGTATAATGCCGATAGGCCCAGATGTGCCGGCGCCAGTCATCCTCGGTCCAGCCTACGGTTTCTTCCAGACGGTTTTCGTCCAGAATGCCCGGAATGTCGGGTGCTTTGGGATAGTTCGCCGGGAGCGGGGGCAGTTGCTCGGGAGCAATATCCCTCGTCAGATCGCTTCCGTCGTCGTCGTGATCACGCCGCCAGCCACAGATTTCGTGCGGCGTATCGTACGAAACGGTGAAGAAGAACGGCTTGTCTCCCGTATGGTTCCGGATCAGTTCAACGCCTTTCTCCGTGACCCGCGCTCGACTGGCGTTTCGGGCTTTTTCATAGATAACACCATTGAAGTCCGGGTTTTCGGGATCCATGGTCATGTGCCACTTACCAGTGAACCGGCAATCATATCCGGCATCGCGCACCAAGCTGAAAAGTGTTGTCCCGTCGGTTGCATCCGCAAACCGGGCCCAATCGTCGGGGTCGCGACCGCCACCGTTATTTCCGCGTTGTCCGAACTGATGAGGGTGCATGCCGGCCGCCATCGAGCTTCGCCAGGGAACGCAGAGAGGAAAGGTGGTGTAGGCGTTTTCAAATCGGCACCCTTCGGCGGCAAGCTTGTCGATATTGGGCGTGTTGACATTGCACCCCGATACGCCCAGGGTGAAGGCGTTCAACTGATCGCTTATAACCATGAGTATGTTGGGCTTTGCAGTTGCGGCTACGGAACCGAATGCCGGCTGTCTCAGACATGCCGAAGCCGCAAGCGCGCCGGTTCCCTTTAGAAAGGATCTTCTTTGCATACTGTTTCTCTTCTTTTTCGAGACGACCAGCAATGGTCATTGGCATTGTCGATGTCCAGTTGCGTATATCTATGGTCAACGCAGAGGTCCGGTTAGGATCTTCCTGTCTTGTTGCAATCAGGCAGCGCCATATTGTCACATACGTTTCCATTCACACCACCCGCCATTCCATCGGCGGTGAACGGCGCCTTCCTGCGCTTTCTTCTTACCTGCGCAGTATTCTGTGAACCGCGCCACGACCGAACGCTGTTTCCGCAACCAGGAAGTAAACACCCGGGGTTTTCGGTAGTTCAAAAACCTGCTGTTCCCTTCCCGCAATTTGCATAACGGTGCGGCCGTTCGGCTTGATAATTCGCATTGAGTATTCTGCGTTCGAGGGGCCTTTAAGGAGAATCCGTCCATTGCACTGGCGGATCGTGAGTGACGCCGAATGCGCAAACTCCCTTGCGGATGCCAAATCGCTGAGAATGTCGTTATTCTTGTGGTCGGGCGGCTCATAGGCGAGCATGTCGGTGACCAATATTTTGTCGATTCGTGTCCCGGCCTCTCGTTGGGCAATGGTAAGAGTGTTTGAGCCCGGTTCGGGAAAGTAGTTTTCGGCCCGAAACCATGCCCATCCCTGATTATTGAACGTGATCATCTTCCAGTCACCGTCGTTGACTTGTAACCAAAACGAGTTGGAGCCGCCGCCATCGATTCTATGTCTGAACCAAATGGTGAACTCCTTTGTCATGGAAAACGAATATTGACATATGCCTTCCGAGGGCTGCTTGTTGGCATACTCCCAGGTACGGTTTTCCAAGGGGACGACGATATAGGATCCGTTGGAGGCGCCCGTGTCGTCCTCTACGACAAAAGGACTGAAGCGAGCTTGTCCTTGCGCCGATTCAGCCTCAATCCAGATAGCCTGGGGGTTATCCAGTGGTAACGTGTGCGCCGTGGCCGTATCGGACCATGAAAGATCCGCCTGATTGTAGGAGGCGATCACGAAAGAATGGACGGTGTCGGGATCAAGATTATTGACCACCATTTCAGAGAGGTCCGGATCGATCTCACCTATGGGTTCCAACCAGGGACGCAATCGGTATAGTAGATAGCCCTCCGAGATTCCATCTCCAGGCGTCCAGCTCAATTTGATTTTTGAATCACTTATACTCTCCGCGCGAAGGGTAGGGGACTGCGCAGGCGATGTGGTATGAATCGAAACCTCTTTTGACGAAAGCGATTTTGTTTCGCCCGATAAAGAAAAAACCCGGTATCGATAGTTGATGTCCAATGCCACGGATGAATCCTCGAACGCATTTTGCTCCGCTTTTTCGAGTCGAGCGATCTCCCGCCAAGGCCCATCGGATGTTGACCGTTCGACGACAAAGGAGGTTTCACCGTCTTCCGGCGCGCTCCAGCTTACGCTAACTTTTGATTTATTCCACCACCACATTGCGTCGACCAGCCGAGGAGGAGCCGGAAGGCCCTCCGGGCCCTGGTGGAAGTAGCGTGCCCCGCAATCGTTTCTTGTGCCGTCAAGATCCAGGTAGTCCTCGCCGATCCGGCCCGAATCGATAGCACCGGCTCCCGCCGCAAGCGCAAAATCACCGGAATAGGGTCCGAGAAATGTCGCTGAATCACCAACATAGTTATGGTCGGCTACAATATTGGACGACTCGTATCCGCTCTCAATCTCAAACTTCTTGGAGAAGATGTTGTTGAACACGAACATGTTCCGTATCAGGGGCGACTTAAGGTTCAGACCTCCATCAAAACAGGTGGTGTTATATATCGAGACGTCTTCTTTCAAACCGTCATGGCCATGGACTGGAACGGTTATCCCTCCGTTGTCGATAACATTATGATGGATACGTAAGTCACGAAGCCCCGATCCGCCTTCAGAGGCAATACCTAGCTTATCGTTTTCCAGCAGATTGCCGTATACCTCGACATCCCGCATCTTTGACCATGAATCGATGTAAATACCGTCTCGAAAATGGTTGCGTGTATAGTTATGATGTACGCGTCCGCGGTAGAGCCCAAGGACATCGATGCCGATATTACCGCCGTCCAGCACTTCGTTCCAGGCAATCTCGAAATTTACCGCTCCGTTGACATGTATTGCTTCGGCGCCACGACCGTTGTTGAGTTCATAAATTGCCCACCGGATCGTATTACCGATAATCCGAACATTGCAGGCCTGCCACACATAAATAGCATAGCTCCTGGATGAATCAATAAGACAGTTGCGACAAATAATGTGATGTGACTTAGGGAAAAAACTGATGCCCCTGTTTCCCGATTTGCTCACGTGCAAGCCTTCGACTTGAATGTAGGACCCCTTGATTTCTAGTGCGGCACGGCCGGCCTCTGTTGCGTTGAATACCGGCTTTTCACCCGGATAGGCCGAGATCACCACCCATTTTCCCCGACGCCCCTCAGCAGCGAATTTGAAATTATCATCATTGATGTGGTACTCTCCTCCACGAACCAGTAAGCTGTCTCCGGCTTCCAATTTGTATCGCGCGGCCTGCAGGTGAGGCCATGGCTGCGCTTCGGTTCCCGGATTGTCTGCATTTCCGTTTGGAGCCACGTAATAGGTCTTAGCGATAGAGGAAAAACCGACACACAGTACCAAAACCAAGCTCATCGCATTCAGGCCGTCCCGGTTCACACTGTAGATATTTCGCATAAGCCGTCCTTTGTGGGGGGCATCGATATCCCATTCCCGTGATAGGTAGTTCCCGATTTGCACGGGCTTTATCTTGCTGTATTACTTCATATCGTTCCGGCTTCGCAACAACCCCATTAGACTGTTTGATCTTGGGTGACTGAGCGAAGCGCTGTGCCGAGCGAAGCGCCGTATTGAGTCCCGATCTTTGATCGGGAAAATGCCGAGGTGCCGAAGTCTGATCTTAGACCTTTGGTAACTGAGCCGAGCGCTGTGCCGAGCGAAGCCGAGGTGCCGAAGTTTGACCCGGTTACCGAGCAAGGTCGAGGTATCCGGCTCCGCCGGCTTAGTACAGATAGATCAGCGAGTTTCCGAAGCCGAAGGCTCAGTTCGAAACACCGAAACCGAAGCGCCGTCTTCGAGCAACCGACGAACCCTGTTTGCCTTCGCCGGCGAATCCAGTTTTCCGCTGAAAAGAAGACGCCCTCGGATGGTGTAAAGACTAATATTGGACCCTTTCAGCCTTTCGAGCGATCCCAATGTTCCAAAGGGCACGGCGCGGCCGATTGTCGGAGCCTTCCGGGACCGGGCAGGACCGGTAACGTGTCGCACGCTCGTTCCGCCCGTTCCGTATATCTCAATCTCGTTCAAGACCGACATACGAAGAGGCGTGTTTCTATATGAGATTTTCGCGGGTACGATACGCAACTGAACGTATTGGGCGCGGGTATCGATACTGTCGATTTCATGCCATTTATTGTTCAGTCCCCATCCGCCTTTACGGCCGCCGACACTATCCCACGCAACGGAATCCTTTGAAATCCAGACGCTGAACCATTCCGCGTTGGTCCCGGACCATAGCGTTAGAATGCGTGAAATCTCCGCAGGCTCCTCCAGGTCAACGGTCAGTATGATATTGTCGGCCCCTTCAAGCGTGTCGTTCGCACGCATTGCAGTGCTGGTATAAATATCACCATCGACCACCGCACCAGGACCTGCATCGGAGATGTAGTATTCCCACGGCGTTGAAATCGGCCGGCCTTTGGCCAGGTTTTGAAGGCCGACGGAAATGCGGCTGGGAGAAGAGAGCAGGGTCAGACCTCCTTCGTCGGTCGCTTCGGCGGTGATTACGTAGATACCCGGATCCATCCCCGACCAGGTGAATGTCCAGGGCGCCTCATTGTCAACGCCGATTGACTCCCCGTCGGCAAAAAACTCAACCTGCCGTACGTCTCCTTCTTTGTCGGATGCGGTTGCTTCTATGGTCAGCTCCGCATCCAACGTGCCGAAACCGGGTTGGGGCGATAGAATCCTCACAAAGGGACAGTTGTTTTCGTCGGTGAAATCGGGGAGTTCGTCGCGGGTGATATAGTAGTCGTGATTGTACACCCGTTGCGCCTTTTCGACACCCATATCGTACCAGTTCAAAGAATAGAGCCAGAACGGACCGTTATGTGCAAGGATCGTATCGGGCTCCGGGATGCTTGCTGCTTCACTCAAAGCGACCATCTTATTCGGTGCCACCTGCTTTATCACCTCATGGAATTTCGGCGCGCCGTATATGGGTACATCCCTTTCGGAGCCATACACATCGATACCGGCAATATCAACATACTCGTCACCGGGATAGTAAGACCGACGCATGGATACCGCATCCGGCTTGTCGGGGCCATTTTCTCCGGCGCTCCAGACCCAGATCAGGTTGTGAATACCCCGCTCATGCACGAAATAGTCAAACAGCATTTTCCAGAGTTTGACCGTGTTCTCCGGATTATCGGCATCATTCCACCAGAACCATCCTCCGGTGATTTCGTGAAGGGGACGATAGAGAACCGGGATACTGGAATCGGCAAGCTCTTCCAGCACGTCGCCGAAGCGGACAATGTCGGCCCAAACGGAGTCATATTCGGCGGTACCGGGGGTTACCGCCTTGGCCATGTCAATCTCCTTACTCTTGAATCCGGCACTTTCATCGGTTGGATCTCCCCAGTGATGCCGGACCACGGGAATCGCCCCTTCTTTCCAGCACCGTATGAAATGGTCAACCGATCTACGCAGATTCTTTTTGAAAATATTGCCCTCCCAGTGAGGTTTAGTAAAACCCCAGATTTCGCCGGCGGCAATGGACGGCTTTCGGCCGGTTTTCTTGTAAACGTCTTCCTCGGCCGATCCCGAATTCTCAACCGCAAGCAAACACTTCTTTCCATAAATGGAATCGAGATAACTGAGTACCCGCCGTCCCTCGGGAATGAGATCCGGATCGACCGGTTCGATAGCATACAAGCCGACCGCACGGATAAGAACAAGAATGGCTCCGATTACTATACTCTTCATTATGATCTCCATAGTGTAAGGTTTCTGTTTACATCGTATCATCATTGGTTTCCCGCGTTTAGGCGGTCCGGTGTCTTGTCCCGAAAAACTGTCGGGGCTCCACACCGAACGCATTCGTCATCATTTACCTGTTTGTATACCGATTTCAACCGCCCTGCGAAACGCATTGCTCGAAGCTGCCGACGCCGGCTCCCGGTCGTCCTTGACGGAAACGTCGCCGCCAAGCTCCATCGCTCCGGCGTCCCGCGCCCCGACGATTTCGGCGCCCCGAATGTCACGGGTAAACGGCCCGTCGGTCTGCCACGCATATAGCTCTTCTATCGATGTCTGTGCATCGGCCAGAGTCCCGCGGCATACCCGCATGAAATCTACCTCACCTTTAAGGTATCCGGCATTGTCAAACGACTTGCCGACGAGAAAGTCCGACGTACAGTCAAGAGAAGCATCGGCGGGAAGTTCGCTTGTGGTCGATGAAGAGAGTACACCGTCGAGATAGTGGGACATCTTCCCGGTCTTCCGATCGATTTCGGCAAGTACATGATGCCAGCCGCCGTCATTGACCGCCGTGTTCCCGACGACCTCGCCATGTGCGCCTCCACCATCGACGGCAAACACCGGTTTGCCCGCACCGTTGATATAGAGCCGATAGCCGCTTCCGCCGTCGTATTTTGAAATGATCGAGCCGCCGGTATGTCCCGCATCGATCCGGAGGTTCACTTCGACAAGCAGGTTCTCGGTCCGAATGATGAGTGTCTTGCGCAGTTCACCCGGGAAAACCGCCACCGCACCCTCGGCGTATTTGTTTGTACCCGAAATCGGCTCGGGCGCAATCCACGGGGTGTCGGGGATCTTTCGTGTCTGGAGGTCCCCTTTGCGATTTAGAAACACAATCGGCAACTCGATGTCCTTGCGCATGTACTCATCGGATACCGAGGCGAAAGAGGAACCGTCGAAACGGAATGCGCCGTTTGACCAGGTCTCGGAAGGCGAGGGCACAAAATGATCGAGGGTTGCGCCGTCGATGGACAGGTCCTGTGTCGGTACAAACTCATACATGGATCGATTGTAATGCGCCTTTGACATGTACCATGAGTAGTCGATAACCTTGGTCGGCTCGGCATGGTTTTCGGTGAAATGCCATTCCCCGACCGTCCCGTACAGGCTCCAGGGCACAAAGTACTCCGCACCGGCATCGACCGCCTCGGAATTTTCGCGCAACCTGAAATCGACATCGGCGATGTCTTCTATCGGACCGGCATCCTTATGCCCGACAATAGGATTGGTCTCGGATTTCTCACCGAGATTTCCGCACCGTATAGGAAAGTCCTTCATCAGTTGAGCTAGGTGCTCTACGCTGTCGGCCTCGATTCCCTCGGGATATCCGGCCGGTTCGTTCGGCTTCAGTAACCGTCCCGCCGCGGCTTCCCCGTAGAACACGTTGTTCGCATATGCCAGGGTCGGCACACCACGCTGTCCCGATGTTCCGTCGTCGCCGCCACCTACCAGGGAAGGATCGCTTGAGCGATCGTGCCCGATATGTTGCTGTTTGATTTCAGAGAACACATTCCCGATTACGTCATTTCTGTGGCCGCTGCTTCCCCCGACTCCTTTCCCATGTCGATACAGAGTATTGTTCACAAACTGATTCAGGAATCCGAACACCATGAAATAGCCGGGCGTTTTGGTGGCAAACTGTTCATTCTCCGTATCGGTCGACCGGGCCCAGATGATATTGTTGAACGAGAACACCTTGTAGGCGCCGTCCAGATACAACGGATATGACAGGTTGGTGGGGTTGCGGGCTCTCCCGTCCCAGTTCAAGATGCCGGCGGGCATATACCCGGGAGAGTTACCGATATTGTTGTTGTAGCAGTAGATAGAGCCGCCCTGCCAGATGGAGAGGCCGCCGTAATCGTTTACGGCCAGAGCCGTGTTGACCGTCTTATTGTGGTGGACCAGAATACGCGACAACGGATAATTGAGAGACATCGTCCCTTTACCACCCTGGCTGCCTTCAACCATAATGCCGGTCCCGAATGTCCGCTCTACTATATTGCCGGCTATCTCACCCGTAATCGGAAACTTGATATCGATCGCCTGAACCGCCGACTGTACATTTCCTTTGTGGCGCATGCCTGAGTTGTGAATCCGATTACGTAAGATCTCAATATGTCCGAGACTCTTCTGTTTTTCGTGGGTGGCGCCTGCCATTATGCAGGTTTCCCAGATATTGATAAATTCGCAGTCGGAGATGATGATGTTGTCCGCCCATTCCGGTTCGGCATTCACACGCCAATTATTGAAGCTATGCCGAACACCATACTGCCCGATATCAGCAAAATAACAATTCTGAACACGCACATTTTCCATATTGTTTTCGAGCTGTATTCCAATCGTTGACTGGTATCGGAAGGAGAGGCCGCTGATCGTAACGTTGGATTCGTTACTGACAAAAATGCCTTCGGTGAATGATGATAATTCATAGTGACGATCGTTGGGATTCTCCCCGTCTTCTGGACGAAGGTACAGTATCCCCGTGGATTTATCGAAATAGAATTCTCCTGGAGAATCCAGATACTGAGGAAGGTTCTCGATCATGTACCGCAGCCGGGCGGCCAGTCCACCTATGCCGCTGACGTATATGACACCTTCTTCGGGATTGTAGTGCTTGTATGTGACGCCTTTTCTGGTCTTCTCATCCTCTATCAACCGTGGTATCGGCGTTCCCATGAAACGTCCGTACTGCACCCAGATATAACCGCCCTTGAAATAGTCCTGAGGGAATCCTTTGAGGTCTTCGTCCCAGCCGCCGCGCACCGCGATGTCCCCGTTCTTGTAGATGTACTTCTCGCCGTCCCACTGGTGCCAGTAATCAAGAACAAAATTGTCATTTCCGGGCTGCCAGTTGGGGTCACGGGCATTGTGAAGCGTTTGTACGTCCTGGTCGGTAACCTCAAAGAAGCCGATATACGGCATACGGCAGCTCTGATGTTGTCCGCGGAAATTGGTAAGACCGATGTCTCCATGTTTGTTTAGTAAGCCGAGTGCGTTTAAATCAATTGCCCAGACTTTAGCGCGTTCGGGCATGCGCTCAGGAGCTTCGACAGATGTTGCTTTTACCCATGATGCCGGCAGTTGGGTGGCGCCCATTATACAGGCTTCTCCGTCACCCCAGCCTGGATCACTGGTGAGGATAATGGGATCGTTTACATTGCCGCTTTCTTCTCCTCTTAGAAGACCGCGATAGTTTACACCGCGTTTAAACACATACGTTCGTATTCCAGACTCTTCTGCCGCTAATCCGGTAGCATTACGGTCCCATGGATGATGTTTCCAGGCTGTCGCGCGGGATGATCCGTCATTTGCATCGTCACCGTTCTCGAAATCAATGTAACGAACGGTTTCGCCGGGTCGGTACTCAAACGGCTTTGGCGACCATACTATGTCGCCGGTCTCGGTCACCTCGGCCGCGGGGGTTTGCCAGGAAAAATCAGCCTGAATGACGGAACTGATGCACAACAGGGCGGCCACGAATAGCCGGGGCCATGCGGTGGACGAGGTCATTGTTGCTACCGCTTTTCGCGTGCGGTGTGAGTTTCCCATGCTCTACTCCAAGGTTAGGTGAAAGTATTCGTGAACAGCAGGCGGCGCGCCGAGCTGTTCAGAGGCAAGATATATCGTCGAGGCGACCGATGCATCGTTTGCCCGAAAAAGTGGTGAGATTATCTTTACTCATTTTGAGTACACGCGGCGAACGCTTCGCAGGCAATACATCGACCCGGTATGATCCTGAAGAATGATGATCATTCGGGACCCGGTTCAGTCGCAGTGCTGGTTCGAGCGCCAATCATCGGTTCCGTCGTCCAACCAAGCAACAATTGAGTCGGGCTGATCGCACAAGCGGTTTCCGCCGAGCGTGAACACATCGCGGGGCAGGCGTTTCAATTCGATTGGGATGCTGTCTATCTCGTTTCCGTAGACAAATACCTTGGAGAGCGACGTACATCGAGAGAGGGCTGCCGGTAGCGTTCGTAACTCGTTTGAATACAGTCGCAGCTCTTTAAGAGCACGGCAATTGCCGATATTTTCCGGAATACTGGAAATCCGGTTCGATGAAAGGTTGAGAACAACCAGGTTGATTGCACTTCCCACAGCCGCGGGAATGCTTGATATGCTGTTTCCGGCAAGGTGCAGTTGTTCCAAATTGGGAATCGCAAAAAGGCATGAATCTATGGTGGTCAGCTTGTTTCCACTAAACGAAATGCGCTCCAATCCGGGCATGCGGCATACCTGCGGCGGTATTGCACCGAACGCGTTGCCGTCCGCAAGAAGAAATCGCAGGTTTTGAAGAATGTCGAAATCGTCCGGTAGAGATGAAAGCCCCATGTCGTTGATATGCAAATAGTTCACCCGGGAAAGGGTCGTTATCTCCGGCCACAGCGTGTCAAGAGGGATGCTGTCAAGATTCAGCGATCGAATTCCCGTGTTTTCCCGCAATACCGACGGGAACGTAGTCAGGGGGTTTCGGGCAAGGTTTACTGAGTGGATCATTGTCAAGGTTCGAAAGGAAGAATCGATAGCGGAAAGGCCGAGCCCGGACAGATCAATACCCCGGATTCGATTGTTCCGTACGATAGTACGGTTCGTCCAATCGAAATCCTCGACTCCCTGGGCATCCAGGAACCCTTCGACCGCCAGTGAGTCAATGCGATAATCAATCGGCAGAAATAGACGCTCGTTGTGGGTCTCTTCCCCTTCGGAGACCGTTGTCACACCGGAATGGTTACCCACATAGGCCTCGGAGGACCATACGAAATACTCATAGGTAGACGGGGGGAGGTTCTCGAATCGAAAGCGGCCTCCGTGTACCTCGACGGCACGCTCGACTCCGTACAGTCCGACCTTCAGCGACACCGAATCCGGAATGTTGTCCGTGACAATCGAGCCCGAAAAGGAACCGTTCAGGCGAAGCGCCAGGGTTCCCAGATCGTACGCCGTCCTGGTATATGGTTCGATGCGGTGGCGTGTCAAAGCGCCGTTTCCGGATCCGTCGATAATCTCAACGGTATAGTCACCTCGTGGTATTCCGTCGACTTCAAAATATCCCCCGGTATCGGTTGTGACGTCGAAAACCACACCAGGTTCGCTCCCGGGGGTTGACAAGTGAAGACGCCCTCTTATCCGTACCGTTGCATCTGCCACGGGGTGCTGATCTTTGGTCACATATCCGTAAGCTCGGGCATTGGGGATATTCGTTGTTCCCGCAAGATCGTCGCCGGAACTGCATCCGAGTATAACGACCATAATTGCCAGAGTCCCCAGGAGTGCCGGCAATCGGCTACGGTGTCGACGGTTAATGCCGTAATCAATCATCCGTAGGCTCCCGCGATTTGAGTCGCTTCGAAAGCGGAAACAACTGCACGCTCAGATGATAAACCGAATCCGCCTCCCGCGCCGCATTGTTCACAATCGTTATCACCCGCTGTTTGAATGCTTCAATTTCGATCGACAGGACATCATAGAGGTCCTCACAGCAGCTCAGGGTAACGCCGGATACGTGTCGGATGTCGGGGGAGTGCTGATAAATCGATTCTTTCGCCAAATCCAGAAGCTCTTCATTCAGCTTCCGAATGACCTGTACCCCGATGGTGGCCGTTGCGGTGAGCGCCGGTTCGGTCTGGCGATAGCGACCGTCGGGGGTTTTGGCCACGAAACCCAGCTTGTTTAGCAGGTTCACCGAGGCGCGAGCCTGGCGCTCGGTTATCGCGGGTACGACCGTCTCGCCGATCAGATCATAGTTGTCTTTGAAATTCCCCAGACATATCAGCTCTCTCACCACCGGATTGTACCACTTACTAAAATACTCGAAAACGTTCTCATCAATAGAAGACTCTTTAATATGATCGGCCATTGAGCGCAGAATTGCGTAGTATTCCTGTTTCTGTACCGAAATTTTGGACTGATTGAACAGGACGAGGTATCGAAAATACCGCGCCTCGTTCTCCTCAAAGCACAATCCCCGAGAGAATTTCTCTATCATTGAGTCGGTGAGATTCCGTTTCCCCGCAGCGACCTCACGAAACAGCGCCGGCGACCGAATGCCGGCTTTCTGGGCAAAATACCGGTACGAGAACCACGAAGAACACGATTTCTGCTCTTCGTAGTAGTCGTTGAGGAAATTGCGATAGCTTAAGTATTCGAATATTCTTGGCATACACTTCCGATTATACAACAGAAAACCCGATGCATACAAAACGGGTCTACTCGCCGGCCGGCAACTACCCGGGAATTCCATGATTTTCGAATGAGGTCCTATAACCTAATGATACCGATTTCTGATCTCACGCGGCCGAAGAAGCGCATTGGGAGCGCAAAATAGGAGTACTCATTTTGAGTACAACAAAGAGGAAGTCGGAAGCAAAAACCCCGGGGACGGACCTTCGAAACGGGGGACGGACCTTCGAACCGAGGGACGGACCTACGAACCGGGGACGGAGCTTCGAAACCGGGGACGGACCTTCGAAACCGGGGACGGACCTTCGAAACCGGGGA
>CAZEMW010000033.1:7869-12752 GCA_964513105.1 uncultured Fibrobacterota bacterium | reverse complement strand
CCCGAACGTAGGTCTTCCTAAATCTTTTGCACATTCTTGCAGATTTATGCAAAAGCTAGTATTTTATCTCACCGTGACACGGGAAATTCAATTCCAAAAAGGTACTTCTCTGCTATGCCGTCTACCGAAAGCGAAATCATGACCCTTGAGGAAGTCGCCGAATACCTTCGGGTTTCGGTGAGGCTCGTGTACGATTGGGCCCAGAAGGGCGACATTCCGGGGGGGAAGATTGGGGGATCCTGGCGTTTCAAAAGGAGTCTGATCACCGGATGGGTTGATCAGCGGCTGGGAGGGACTCCCGGACCGCGGGGACAGAATCAGCCCACGCTTGCCGGTTCCCTTTCGGTCGATCGATGTGTTTTTCTCGATAACTGCACAAAGCGTGCGGTGATTGAGAGCATGTGCGGACTTCTTTCAGAAACCCCTGAAGTCACCGATCCGGATGAATTGCGGGACGCAATCTATCGCCGTGAACGGCTATTGAGCACAGGGATTGGGTTGGGAATTGGAATACCGCATGTTCGTCTCGAATCCGTTTGCAATCTTGTTGTGTGTCTTGCCGTTGTGCGCCCACCGCTCGCCGACTATGAAAGCATCGACGGCATTCCGGTGGAAGTCGTTGCGATGATTGCCGCCGGGGCCGAGCAGCACGCTCATCATCTTCGGCTGGTGTCCGAGTTGAGTCGGGTTTTCCGGGATAGGTCACGTCGCGATAGAATTCTCTCCGCCGGTTCGTGCGAAGAATTGTATAGTCTCGTCTCCTACCACGGATACTCAGAGTTGACGCATTGAAGAAAGGGCTACCGATGGGGCTCGTTGAGACTCTCAAAGAAGAATTTGTGGCAATACGCAGATCGTCGGACTCAAAACCGGAGGTCCTGCAGGCGATTGCATCCGCTGTGGCGAAATCCTCGGTCATGCCGGAAGTCTCAGCCGAAAGCATAGTTGAGGCGCTGCGGAAACGTGAAGAGCTGGGCTCAACGGGATTTCAAAATGGGGTAGCGATTCCGCATTGTTCGCTGCAACAGGCCCGAGAATTCGCGGTGGGCCTGTTCGTCTATCCCGATGGAATCGATTTTGATTCGTTCGACGGCACGCCGACCAGAGTACTTGCGTTTATTGTGGGTCCCGCCGACAAACGGGACGAACATGTGCGATTACTGGCCTCCATATCCCGCATTCTCAACAATCGCGAAGTCGTTTCCGAGCTTGTGGCAGCCGGCACACCGACTGCTTTACGTGAATCCTTTTTGCGGCATGCTGCCGAGACCGTTGAGACGACCGAAGAAACGCAACGCTCCCTGTTCCATGTGTTTATCCAGCGCGAGGAGCTGTTCCAGGACATCCTCCAGGTTTTCTCTGAGGTAAATCAATGTTCTATTGCCGTTCTGGAAGCAGGCGACGCATCACAACATTTGCATGCGATGCCGCTTTTTGCCGGCTTCTGGAGTTCGGAAGGCAAAAACTACCATCGTGTAGTATTGGCAGTTGTTCCACGCAATTTCGCCAACGAAACGCTTCGCCGGCTTGACACGGTTGTCGGGGACATCGGTGCGAACAAAGGGATATTGATTACCATTCAGGATTTGTTCTACTGTAGTGGATCTTTGATAATCTAAGGTGGTGAAAACGAATAACGCAATGAGAAGGTGATATGACGTCAACGGTTCACCATTCCTTGCCGACCCTTCTGGTTGTCGGTGGATCTATCCTCGCAAGTTTTTATTCGGGAAAATGGATCAAACGGCTACGGTTGCCGTCATTAATCGGTTTCATGCTGGTGGGAGTGGCGCTTGGACCTTCTTTGTTCAATTTTCTGAATGAGCCACTACAAAACACACTCTCGTTTATTACGCAAACGGCACTTTCATTTGTTGCCATATCAATTGGCCTCGAGCTATCGTTTACTTCACTGAAGAAACAGGGCATGAGCATTATTGCGGTCATCTTGACGGAGTCATTCGGGGCGTTTCTTGTGGTCACGATCGGGGTCTATCTGCTGACACGCGATGTACCGCTCTCTCTTATTTTCGGTGCAATTGCCCCGGCAAGTGCGCCGGCCGGAACGGTCGCAATTATTCGAGAGTACCACGCAAAAGGGCCTCTCACGAAAGCCTTGTACGCAGTAGTGGGGTTTGACGACGGGCTTGGTATTGTCATATTTGGATTCGCGGCAGCAATAGCGCGTTCCTTGCTTGAGCATACCACCGGAACGGGTGGCGTTTTCTCATTGTTTCTTCCTCCTTTGATTGAGATCGGCGGCGGAATTCTCGTGGGGGGAGTTCTTGCAATAGTCTTTTGCATGCTTGCTCGAAGACTCCAGAGTCGGCAGGATATATTCGTTCTGCTATTCGCTTTTGTTCTGGTGTCGGCCGGTTTGTCGGTGCATTTCCACTTGTCGGTTATTTTGACAAATATGGTTTTGGGAATGGTGGTGGTAAACACTCAGTCGGAGTTGTTTGTTCACAAAATTCGTGATGAGCTGACAAGCGTCATGCCGCTCTTGTTCATCCTCTTTTTCACACTGGCGGGGGCAAATTTGCATGTCGCCGCCATACCTTCACTCGGAATTCTCGGGATCGTCTATATATTGGCGCGTACGGTTGGGCTCATAGGGGGATCACGAGTAGGGGCGGCTCTCGGCCGTGCGCCGGATGTTATTCGAAATTGGGTCGGGCTGGGCATACTGTCTCAGGCTGGAGTAGCGATCGGATTATCTTTGATCGTTAAGCATGATTTCGCCGATGTCGGAGATCCGGCTTCGACAGGCGCATCCGAAACTCTCGGAGGTGTCCTGGGAGCTACCGTGCTTACCACGGTGACGGCAACCTGTATTTTCTTTGAATTGATAGGACCGATATTAACCAAACTCGCGCTCTCAAAAGCGGGAGAGATAAAATCGGAGTACGTCGAGGAATAAACAGGTAGACTGCCTGGAGTATTCAACCGACGAGCAACGAAAATGGGGGCGAAAAGCGCCCGTATTAATTCTTGGCAATTGTCGGTCGCCACACTAGAGTGGGATGCCACAGTCTGCTGTTTCCAAACTGCTGTGACACAGGTAGTATTGTGATTGATAAAAAAGTAGTAGTAAAGAACCCCAAGGGCCTTCATGCCAGACCCTCGGCATTGATTACAAAGACGGCGAACAGGTACGAGTGTTCTATTTACCTCGTCAAGGATTCGGTCCGTGCCAATGCCAAAATGGTAATGGAGATTCTCATGCTGTGCGCTCAACCAGGATCGGAGATTACGATCGAGGCCGACGGTGTCGACCAGGAAGACGCGCTCGCGGCGATAGAGAAGGCTATTCTGACAGAGTTTCACGACTAGCCCCAGTTTCGCAGTCGAGATCGTGCAACAGCTTACGCAGAATGCCGTGAGTCGGCTGCGAAATTTGGGCTAGTTCTTATCGTTCTGTCTTACCGGTCTGAGGGGAGTGTCGGTTTGCTCATTCCTGTCGACCCAGCTCCTGAATACCCGTAGGCTTAAGCTGTCGGAATCAAGTCGCCAATTCGGATATCCGCGGCGTTTAGGATAATAATTGTAGTAGATGAAACCGGAGACGCGTGAGTCCCGGGATACCTCGATAAGGAAGTTTCGCAGCCATTCCGGCTTTCGGACAGGATCGGGGGCCACACCGATTTCACCTATAAGAAGGGGCTTGGGTTTTTGGCTTAAAATGCGCAATGATTCCTCAAAGATCTCCGAGTAGCTCGTCCAGCTATGGTATCGGTCATAGTCGTCACCGAAATTGTATCCGTCGAGGCCGACCACATCGACGTATTCGTCACCGGGGTAGTAGGTTAGGACGCTGTTAAGACGTTCTTGTTTTCCCCATATCACATTCGGACAGTACATCCACCGCACGTTCGATGCCTTGTTTGCTGCAAAGATTCTGTGTATTCGTTGCCAGGCTGCGACAAAAAGCTCGGGTTTGTGTCCCCAGGAGAACCAGTCCCCGTTCATTTCAAAGCCGAAACGAAAAATGATCTCCGAGCTACATCGCGCCGCCTCCTGCGCATAGTCGATGAAATAATCGTCCCAGTCACTACGCACGATTTCTTCGAGTCCCGGATATGATTCGGTTTGCCGCCATGGAGCGGGCTCGAAACTGACAACCGGGGTCAATCCGTACTTTCTGCAAATTTCGACTATCTGAGTGGGAAATCCTCGCGTTCTATTAAGATCCCGAAAAAAGAGAACGTATTGAGGAGTGCCGCCAAGGCTGGAGATTTGTGAATCCAGACCGTTTTCGAACTGCGTCGGATTCCAAAGAATCTGATAGCAACCCCACTCAATTCGCCTCCCTTCCGGTTTGGGTATCGTGGATTCGGACACCGGAGACCCGCTACCGCACATGGACAGGAAAGAAAGCATCAACGAAAGTGTCGGGAATTTCATGATTCTGCTTTCGGTGTATTTGAATTGCCTTTTTAAGGAGTACGGTCATTCACCCTGAGAATGACTGCCGAAGCTCACCGGGATAGCCGGGGACGGACCTTCAGAACTGCATCGACGCGGATCGGAGTGGAGGTGGGGGACGGACCTTCAGACCTCCCCCAACGCGTACAGGGGCGGAAGTGAGGGACGGACCTTCAGGCCTCCATCGACGCGGATCGGGGCGGATGTTGGGGACGGACCTCGCCGTTGTTCATTCTGAGTGCGTTGCAGCTCGGGGCGGATAAATGAGGTGCTCGCGGCCTTACGCGTGGATTCAACTGAGCATAACCTGTCCCCCGGTAACCGGGATTGCCTGACCGGTTTCGTATTCCTGTTCGTGAGCATACAGAATTGCCCGCGTTACATCTTTGGGTGAGCAGCCACGGTGCATCGGAACCTTGCCGACATAAAACTCCCGGACATCTTCGATAGTTTTCGCT
>CAZEMW010000033.1:0-7859 GCA_964513105.1 uncultured Fibrobacterota bacterium | reverse complement strand
GACTTTGCCTGTTCGAAGATACTGTACGAACAACCCGTGTTCCGGATCGGACCAAAGCGGACCTTCATAGTAGTTTCCGGGGCATATGGCATTTACCTTGATTCTGTGAGGAATAAGCTCAAGAGCGAAGCTCTGAACGAGCCCGATACTGCCGAATTTACTTCCCGCATATGCAAAGTTCTTATTGCTGCCTTCGAGACCGGACTTGGAGTTTATCTGCACGATGTCGGCGAAATATCCGCCATTGTACTTGTTTTGAATCTTCATGGCGGCAGAGGCGACTTTTGTGCATAGGTAAAAGGCTTTGTAGTTGACTGTCGTGACAAGGTCGAATGCGCGCTCGTCCAGTTCGTCGAGACTTCCTGCTTTGAGAACCCCGGCGTTGGAGACAAAGATGTCGATTCCACCAAATGCCTTGAAAGTGCATTCCATTAACATATCAACCGCCGATCCGTCGGAAACGTCGGCGCGGCAGGCGATTGACCTCTCGTTCCCAAATCGCTTGTTGATTTGGGCCGCACATTCCCGAGCCCCCTCTTCGTTGAGGTCCGAAATGATCACATGAGCCCCATGGTCGACAAGCTCTTCGGCAATTCCGCGTCCAAACCCCTGTGCGCTTCCGGTCACAACGGCAATTTTTCCGCTCAGTCTTGCACATCCACAAGGCTTTTTTTGCTCACCCGATACAGGTGTGGAATGTACGATCGCGCTATAGCGTTCAAGCACCAGGCCACGAGTTCGTGCGATTACGAAGATTCCGGTGTTTTCAATAACTACCGCGGTAGGAATCTCATCAGTCATCTGAATGCCGGAAGCCAGCGTCTTGGCCACTTCATCCGGCTGCACGGAGGCGGCGAAACCGAATACCGGCCCGATCCCAATCGTTTGAGCGAATTCTTGATAATCGCGCGATTCGGATGAAAATTTCAGAGCTTCCTGATTGTCAAAAAATGATGTAATCACCGGAAGCAGTTTCTTACCGTCGAGTGTCGGATCCGAACAGGTCATTCGAATGGCCGAAATCATGTGCATCAATTCTTTGCCGTTCATCGTTTACCCCTCAATTCAGCGGCCCTCATATTCTTCGGGCGCAACGCCGTTTATATAGCCATTAAATGATTCCAGAATGTAGTCGTCGGCTCCACCATGTGCCCCGGCAAATGGAGCATGGATAATTCCGCCGTCAATGTTTCGCACCCATGCCACCGAATACGCAAGGTCGGTAGCGATTTCATCCGACCATGTCACCCGCAGCCCGTCGATGTACATGTTGCGCACATTTTCCGCCACAAGGGCAGCGTTTTGACGCCGGGCTTCAAGGTTTGAGTTAAAATACTGATTCGACCCGGTCTTGGCATCCGGTGGCGAAAGTTGGTTGGCGTCCTCGAGGTCGGTGAACTCGAGGTGAACGTCCCGCATCGTGACATTCTCCACCATGGTGCCGTCCTGCGCTCCCACAAGTATTCGTCCCTCTCCGCGAGACTTGAAATTTGATATCTGCACATTGCGAAGCACCCCCAGAGGGCAGGGCCGCTTTGGATGTTCCTTGACTTCGATATGTATAGCGCGCCCCAGTGGAATGTCGGCAAGGGTGTCACCGGTACAACCGGTTACAACAACGTTCTCAACGGTCCCTCCGTCCCAGATCCCGATTGCGAACATCCGGTTGGACTGATACATGATGCAGTTAAATATCGTGACTTCACGAATTCCCGCAATTGTTTCCTGGCCCAGTCCGATTCCGATGCAGTTGCTCTGAACAATGCAATTGGTTATAACCACGCGCTCGAGTCGTTGGGCGTTTTTCGTTGCCTTGAGTATGATCGCATCGTCTCCGCACCGAATGTGACAGTTCGCTATAAACACGTCACGGCAACCGTCCACGTCGATACCGTCGGTGTTCGGTCCCCACATGTTGTTGTCAATACGAACTCCATCCAAAATGACGTCTTCACAACAATACGGGTGCAGCGTCCAGCCGGGGCTGTTCACGATTCGAATGTCACGAACAATCAGGTGTCGGCAATATTCAAATCGCAGCATCGGAGTGACTCGGTCCCTTTCGGCAACAATCCATTTTCGGTCCGGAGTCGGTGGTTTCCAGAACGCCGGGCCGTTTCCATCGATTGTTCCGCCACCGGTTATGGTGACATTTTCACATTCGCGGGCAAGGATGAAGTGCCGATGCTGTTTCGAGACCCCATGCGTATGCGGGTTAATCGGATAGTCGGAGAGCGTGCCGCTTCCCCTAAGTGTCGCCGCCGGATCCAGCTTCAGAGTGACACCGCTGTGTAAGTAAAGCGTCCCCGAATGATACGTTCCCGGCGGGAAATAAACGGTGCCCCCGGTTCGACCGGCGCGATCGATTGCGGTTTGTATAGATTCGGTGCAGAGCTCCCCACTCCGGGCACCGAAATCGTCAATAGAATGAATATCCGTATTTCCCATAATAGTCCGGATTGTTGTTTAATATGAACAGGCAATATATGTCGCGAGTCGTTGTCGACCACACGAGTAATCTGGGGATACCGCAGCTAATGCCGACATCCGTCACCGGAAAAACGACTGATTTCATGTCGACAATTCGAGCGACGCGGCTCCGGTCTTTATGAATTCGTCTCGTTGTGTTCCCGTCCGAAGCAATGCCCCGTCTCTTGATACGAAACCTTCCCTGCCTTGACGAACCGCGCTCTGATGAGCGGCGAGAACGCACGCACCTTCAAATGCCGTCTCTGCAAGTTCGTCGTCAAACGGAGTGTCGTTACGCGCCATCGGGATCATGGAGATGAGTTTCGGCGTATTGTGTTCGGTGCCGAAGGTTATGCAGAACTCCCGCTCACGGAAGTGTCTCACATAGGATTTGAGATGGTCGAAGGAATTCCGCAGGGGGATGAATTCGACCGCATGAACATTCATTTCGGTCAGAGAATCGGCCAATCGGACCACATCCCTCTCATGTTCATTGAGGTCGGTCGAATCGTCGGCAAGCACCGGATAGCACGGTATGCCGCCGGAATCAAGGATAATGTCCCGAACCGTTTCGAACGGCAGAAATGCCGATTCATCCTCTTCCACGTACGCCGGTCGGCCGGCTTTGAACATTCGGCTCCTGATCTCATTTTGCACCGAGGGGGAATCGTCCGGCATTCGCGAAAGCCCGGAGTCACCGAACAGTTTGCGATATGCATCCAGTCGATCGGCCGAATCGCCAAATGTAGTCTCGAATGATTTGAAGAGGGCAAGGGCAAGATGCCGCTCGCGAACGGTTTTTCGGGCATATGTATCCCGTATACCCTCGTACGTAAAGGATACTTCAAATCCCCGGTCGGAGAGGATCTGATTCAGTTTGTCGATCATCCTCCGAATATGCTCCTGGGTACCGTCCCACAAACGGGAAAGCGTCTGAGAGGACTCTTCGGAGAACGATACCGGGTGACTGAGCGCCTTGCCGCAGAAATACATTGCTCCCGGGTTTTTCGGGTCGTTCCAGCGAAGGCCCTCGATTTTGTCCTTTTGGGAGAGCGCAATGAACTCAATGCCGTACAACGGATGGATGTCGTTACGCGAGCATGCTTGCGCAAATTCCTTGTATCCCTCGACAGTATTGAAATCGCTGATCCCGAGCGCACGAAGGTTTTCTCTACGAGCCAGGTTCGCCGCCTGTTCGGTGCTCTCAAAGGCACTAAACGAATGCGGCGTATGGATATGAGTATTTACAAGTGGTATTTGTTTCATGATACACTGATCGGTGTTGCATGTTCAAGAAGGTACTGCTCGGCTTCGACCGACCACAGATTATTGTTTTCCGCGGTAATCCGAGCGAGTTCGCGAAAGAACGGGTCCTTTTTACCAAGTTTTTCGAAGTCGTCGATTGCCGTAAGGGGCATTGCCTTTGTGGTATAGATCAGCTTCTTGCCGCCGGGGATTTTGGGAAGATCACGAATCGTTTCCGCCGCATGATCGATGCCGCCAACATGAGTGACCATCACTGCAGGGTTGAGTTCTCCCGTTCCCATGAGCTGCAACGCTTCACGCATGTCGTCGGTATTGCCGCCCGAGGATCCTACCACATGATGACCGCTATAATGAACGTCATAAAAGTTGATGTTGGCGGTGAAATCGGGGCGCGAGGGACCGGCAAAGAAATTGAGGCACCCGTTGAAGCCAAGCAACTGCGATCCCTGCTCGATCAGGATCGGCACCGGAGCGAACACAAACACATCGTCGTAGCCCTTACCCCGGTTGAGTCCTTTGACATCCTCGATGGGGCTGTCCGAAGACGATGTATTCACGTAGTGCAATTCGACACCATGCTTTTCCGCTTCGGCCGGAGAGAAAATTGTCCGTGCTCGATCAATCCGAGCCTGGTCGATATCGGTCACGACAAGGATCTTGGGTTTTCGGGGACCATGAATGGCGTAATCAATCGCTCCAAGGCCCATGGGTCCCGCACCGGCAAGAATAGCACAGGCCCCGCCTTCAACAATACCCATGGAATGGGCGTACTGCCCCTGCACGAAATGGTACTGGGTGTTAAAAGCTCCGATAATGCAGGAGACCGGCTCCGATAGTGATGCCTTGAAAAAACCTTCGCCGTCATAGGGAAGGAGGCAATTCATTTCCATGACTTCTTTTGGGATCACGATCTGTGTTGCATGTCCTCCGATGTACCGAAACGAATACCCCGGCGCCTCGAGTTCCCGTTCCGGATAGCTGAGTGCAGGTTGGATTGAGTATTTCTGCCCCGACGAGAATCGATCTTCCCATCTTCTGCCAACCTTGCGAATCGTTCCACAGAACTCATGCCCAACGATTACGGGATGCTTATCGATGTCCGCCGGAACTCGTTTGTGATCGGCGCCCTGTATGAGTGCCTTGTGGGAAGACATGCAAATACTGTTGGATACGATATCCGCAAGGATCTCATCATTTCCGATTTCGGGCAGCTCGAACTCCTCGAGTCGCAGGTCGTTCTTGCCGTACAGTCTCAGTGCCAGAGTATTCATTGCATTCCTTACTGCGATAGGTTGGACCCGGAAATTCGAAAAACTGTGGTCCGGATAGAACTTTTGGAAACATTAAAGATACTGATCTTTTGGGGCGGGATTCAAGTGAGGACGCGAACGCGGGGACGGACCTTCGGAAGATGTTCGATCGTCGGTGGACGGCAAGTGGGGGACGGACCTGCTGATGATGCTCGCACAGGTCGTATACGAGTGGGAAAGGACCCCCGGATGCGGGTTAGGATTTGCCTGGTGAGAAACCTGGAATGGCGGAAATGATGTCGCGAAAATCGCCGGGACCTCGCAGGCGCGAGTGGGAACGGACCTTCGTAGAAAGACCTGAGCGTATCGGTGGGGACGACCTTCGTCTGGGTGACTTCCCAAATTCAAGACAGTGAGTCCCGGACTTCAGTCCGGGAGCGTGCACTCCGGGAAACAGTTGTAAACCCGGGGCCGGCACTAAAGTACCGGCCACACGCAGTTCAGATTGTTTGTCCGACAAATCCAAGCCTTCTTGAGGTAATATTTGTCTGCAAGGCTCCCCACCCTTTTCACTCCTCGGCAACTATCACATCGATCCCATGCTGCCGGCATTTGTCCTGCCAGATATCGCTGAACGGCTTATCCGTCACAATGCAGTCGATCTCATCGATTCCAATAATCTTGTAGAGCAGTGAGGGCTTTTCAAACTTGCTGTGGTCGGCCAGAACGATCACGTCTTTGGCGTTGGAAACAATTACCTTCGCGGTGTGAGCGCTCTCGTGATCTACCGCCGAGAGCCCGAAATCAATATCGAGTCCGTCCCCGCCCTGAAATGCCTTGAACCCTCTGAGCTGTTCGATACCGAACTGCGCCAGAGAGCCTACGGTATCCAGGCGGTCGGGCCGGAGAGTCCCGCCGAGCTGGAGAATATTATGATGTCCGATATACTCCAGGCACTGCAGCAAACGGACCGAATTACTTATGATCGTAAGATTCTGTTTGTCCCGAAGGTAGGGGATCATTTCCCAACTGGTGGTTCCCGGGTCGATATAAAGGATATCATTGTCGGAAACAAATGATGCCGCCGCTTTTCCAATCCGCTTTTTCGCCTGAATCTCATGACCGGCTCGATCGGTGATCGAAAAATTCCATCGGGCGGTGGTACGCTCCGGACGAACCGCCCCGCCGTAGACTTGTTTCAGCAATTTCTGACTGTCGAGTTCGTTGAGATCCCGTCGAACAGTGGTCTCGGAAATCCCGATCTGGTCGGCGATATCTTTAACCAGCACCGAACCGTCACGGTCCAGTTTTTCCAAAATGATCTTTTTGCGAATTTCAAATCCGTGGCCCATATATAGAAAATAATACCTATGAACAGAAAAAACCACTGAAAAAGCATATTTTTGAATAGTTATGTTTTTTCTTGACGCTTTTTGCGGCCCGATGTCACATAAGAGTGCTTGAAAACGGCGCGTCTTGATGTGATTATGCGCCGATGGTAGTTTATTGCTAAAGAATTAGCGGATAGGCTTCCAATTGTACGATAGTGCCTGTTTCCGCAATTCTGTTTTCTAGCGACTATTCTACTGTAAGGAAATTTCCATGCCGCGAATGAATTCGAATTGCACCTCTGCTTTTGTTGTTTTGCTTCTGGCTCTCTGCGGCAACCTTCCGTGTCGAGGAAACGAAAATGATGAGCTCGAAGGGACTTTGGTTTCGAAGGATTATTTCGGACGAAGGCTGGAGCCGCGAGGGGCGTATGTTCTGCACGGCGTTGGACAGACAAATGACGCTTTTCGTGAATACTCGCGCCACATGGGGGAGAACAAACCTTCGGTTTTTATGTGGTACTGGATAAGTGATTCACGTCGTGATACGCTTGACGCTCTTATGAAAGAGACCGGAACGTTTCTGATCCCTCAGGTTGGAATTCAGCTTAAAGGAAGAGCCGAAGAGGTGGCTGCGGGGAAACACGAGTGGTTCAATGAAGGTATTTATGATCTTTTGGAATCATACAATCATCCGATGTTTCTTCGGATTGGGTTCGAGTTCAACGGCGAATGGAACGGGTACGATCCCGATACCTACAAGAAAGCATGGATTCATATGGCGCGGCGAATCCGTGCGCGAAAGGGTCTCGATAATGTCGCGCTGGTGTGGTGCTATGCCGAAGAAGGGATGGATCAGGACTATATGGCATATTATCCCGGTGACGAATGGGTTGACTGGTGGGGGATAGATCTGTTCTCCCCGGAGCATCTCTATTCCGGGGGGACAAAGAGGTTCCTCGAAGACGCCGCGGCTCGACGGTATCCGGTCATGATTGGCGAATCTTCCCCGCGGTGGGTGCAGGCCATTGAGGGAGAACGAAGCTGGGATGCCTGGTTTGCTCGTTACTTTCGTTTGATCAAGCGAAATCCTCACATCAAATCATTCTGCTATATCACGTACAACTGGGCTGAGCACTACAAGCCCGGATCGACCCTCCACGAATGGGGTGATGCTCGCGTGTGGAAAGACAGCCTCGTGTTTGCCCGATGGCGCGAAGAGCTGAAGAACCCGCGGTACATTCACGGCGATGATCCCCAAAGGCTCAAGAGACTTCTTGGTATCCCGCTCGAAGGGAAATAAACAGCACGTTCGTTCCCAGAGTAATACTTCCCGGATAATTCGACAGCGGCAGAGCCGACCATGGGCCTCCGGCAAGAGCACGCACAAGGTCAACTATACCCTGTGGCCTGTTTAAGCGTCTAAAAACCGCAGACACTCACGAGCGCTCGTTCCCGTCTGTTTTAAACACGGATGATTCTTCACCTGAACTGGAGGCCCTATGAAGACCCCTTTCTTGGCGCTTGTGTGTGCATTCGCATTTGT
>CAZEMW010000032.1:9940-12888 GCA_964513105.1 uncultured Fibrobacterota bacterium | reverse complement strand
AGCCGAAGGTGAGAAATTTGATTTCGCCGTGGTGATCGGACCGGCAATAATGATGAAAGTGACGGCAAATCTCACGGTGGCTGCGGGAATAGAAACAGTTGCGTCACTGAACCCGATTATGATCGACGGGACGGGGATGTGCGGCGGCTGCCGGGTGACCGTGCATGGAGAGACTAAGTTTGCCTGTGTCGACGGTCCCGAATTCGACGCATCGGGAATCGACTGGGAAGAACTGGTACGACGGCTCGGGAGCTACCGACTATTTGAAGAAAAGGCACGAGAGGAACACAACTGCAGACTGCAGCAGTAGTAATTCCGCTTTTGCTCGCTGTTGAGGTATGTTGCCGCCATGACTGTCGGCATTTGGAATAGTTTCGATTTCGACCTGTTTGTGCCCGGCGCCTGCCTAAGGGTACAGAGCTTTTGGAGAACACATGGAATCCGACAACAAGAAAAAAGCACGTTTCGTACGCACGCCGATGAAAGAACAAGACCCCTCCGAGCGGCGGAGGAATTTCGAAGAAGTTCCCCACGGGTATTCTCCGGAGGAGGCTGTCCAGGAAGCCAAAAGGTGTCTTCAGTGCAAAAAACCGTTGTGCATGGATGGGTGCCCGGTCAACGTAAAGATTCCGGAGTTCATCGCGCTGATTGCCGAGGAGAAATTCGGTGAAGCGGCTCGAAAGATCAAGGAGACAAATGGCCTGCCGGCGGTGTGCGGTCGGGTGTGCCCGCAGGAAGATCAATGTGAAAAGAAATGCATCCTGGGCAAGAAGGGGGATCCCATTGCAATCGGAAATCTGGAACGATTTGCCGCGGACTGGGAGCGCAGCAATAACGATGTCGTTATTCCGGAGATCGCTCCGTCCAACGGTAAGAAGATTGGAATCGTCGGATCGGGACCGGCCGGACTCACCGCCGCGGGTGAGTTGGCGAAGAAAGGGTTCGACGTTACCGTATTTGAGGCGCTGCATGATCCGGGAGGAGTGCTTGTCTATGGGATTCCCGAGTTTCGCTTGCCGAAAGAAATTGTGCGAAAAGAGATAGAGTATCTCGAAAAACTTGGGGTGAAGCTAGTACGCAACTTTATCGTTGGGAAAACCGCCACGATCGATGAACTGATGAAAGAAGAGGGTTTCGATGCCGTTTTCATTGGCTCGGGAGCGGGACTTCCATCGTTTATGCGTACTGCGGGAGAAAACAGTATCGGCGTTTATTCGGCCAACGAATACCTGACTCGAAGTAATCTCATGAAAGCTTTCAAGCATAACGCGCGAACGCCGATACTTCGCGGAAAACGGGTGGTAACCGTGGGCGGGGGTAATGTGGCCATGGACTCAGCGCGTACCGGACTGCGACTGGGGGCCGAGGAATCGGTTATTGTGTACCGACGCAGCGAGGAAGAGATGCCGGCGCGAAAAGCCGAGGTCCATCACGCAAAAGAGGAAGGTATACAATTCAACCTCCTCTGTAATCCGATCGAAATTGTAGCCGATGAAAAAGGGTTTGTGAGCGGCATTCGGTGTATCCGTATGCAATTGGGTGAGCCCGATGCCTCCGGCAGACGACGTCCTGTACCCATTGAGGGAAGTGAATTCCTGGTTGAGGCCGATGTTGTGGTGATCGCGATCGGGAACAAGCCCAACCCCCTCATTCCCGACACAACTCCCGATATCGAGATCTCCAAATGGGGAACAATCCAGGCCGACGAGACCGACGGGAGGACGTCGAAGACCTATGTCTATGCCGGAGGTGATATTGTCACCGGCGCGGCAACGGTTATCCTTGCCATGGGAGCCGGAAGACGGGCGGCCGAATCGATCATGGCCGATCTTATCGACGCATAAGGCAGCACTGAACCTCGACAAGTCGATACCGGCACACCGAAAGGCTCGGTGTGCCGGAAAGCCTACTCTGTCCGGTACGAAGTTTTCCAGGCTGATTTCTGAAGTGCAGCAACCGATTGAGAAACGCACTCACGCCGCTTTTTTCAATCCTCCGCCCATAACAGGACGATATCCAGACTCAAAAACGACCTCAATTGCGCGGCGTATCACCTTGTTGACAGGCATTTTTTCATCGGCAAGTGCGGGAGCTATTCTTCGGAGCTGCTCTCGAAGGTCCTGAACGAACGGAAGGAATCGGATCAGGTCCGCGGCGGTAAGGGCGGCAATCCGCTCAGCGTGGGTTTGCTCCAGAATGCGACAGCTTCCAAGTTTCGGTCCTGATTCTCGTCGAACTAACTGATACCCAAATGTTCTACAGATAAACCCGCGATGTGCGTATTCGGTGCACATTCCTCTGGTTTGCCCCTCCGCACGGCCGTGGAAAACACAGATCGTTTCGCCCGGATCAATTGACCGGTACACATCGAAAGCAGATCCGTTGTCCCACAATTTTTTTGCCAGGGGAAGAAACTCGAGTACCGTTGCCTCGACCCGGGGATACATGCAGCAGAGACCGCATGCAGACGGGCAATCTATACCGGTAGTGCGGCGAAACAGTGAGAACCGCACATCCACATCGTCGTACAGCTCACGTACGCGACAAACCAACGCAGCGATATTCATTGTATTTGTTGAGGAATACTCTGAGCCGGCATTTCACTCACTTTCACCGTGCCGGCAGGTCTTTCGCGCCCCGATGGTTCGGCATTGATTCGCAAGACCAGAAATGACATAATCATGACTGCCAAGATTACGATAACGCCGATAGTTTCGTGTTCGTGGAAAAGATTGAATCCACTATTTTGATTTTCCATTCGCTTCCTTAACCGTTTAACCCAATCGCAATTGGTACAACATCCCGGAACATGGGAATTCCTGATTCATGTAAGTGGGGGTCGGGGAAGACGAAATCAGTGGGGAAACGCTATGCCATGACAGGTAATTTATTCAAAAATGTATGGTGTGTCAACAGGAAAATGGTTCGGGTAACGGATAAATGGCCTG
>CAZEMW010000032.1:0-9840 GCA_964513105.1 uncultured Fibrobacterota bacterium | reverse complement strand
CGTTGCGCGCCCGTGAAGTCGGCAGAGTCGCGGTGAGGCCCCCCACTCTTTTCTCGTCGCGTTCCCCCAAAGTTATTTTATGAGATTCAGGAAAACCGCTGAAAACAATGGAATGAATATATGAATCCGAAATTACTTGCTTTTGATCTCGATGGAACCCTTCTTACCAGCGATAAGAAACTCTCCCCCGCCAATCGGGATGCATTGTTGGATATGCACAAGAGCGGAGCGACTGTGGCGCTGGCCTCCGGGCGAATCGGTAGTTCCATGATACAGGCGGTCGATGAGCTGGATATCGAGCTTGCCATGCTGACACTCAACGGTGCGGCGGTCTATACCGGAAGAGCCGGGCTCAGCGAGCCGGTCTACAATGCACCGCTTCCGGCGAAATATGCGCAGGAGCTCGTAGAGTTCGGATCCTCAAATGATTTTGCGGTCAACTACTACATCGACGATGAACTGTATTCGATTCGCCATCCAAAATCATCTCAGTGGATCGAGCTGTACCACCAGCAAACCAAAACCCGGTACAACCTTCTGAACAGCCTCACCTCTTTCGATGGAAGATCGCCGTCGAAAATCATCTTCGTAGGTGATGAAAGGCGTCTCGACGGGCTTGAGGCGATGTTTCGCGAAAGATGGGACAGCGAACTGTACATATGTCGTACCTGGAACTACTACCTTGAGTTTCTCAGTGTCGATGCCGACAAAGGCAACGGGATCAGAGCGCTGGCCAAATCCCTCGGCATAGCCATGAAAGACGTTGCAGCGTTCGGAGACGCCGACAACGACATCCCCATGCTCGAAGCCTGCGGGATGGGGATCGCCATGCAAAACGCAACGGACAAAGTCAAAAAATCCGCCTGGCGAGTATCATCCTGGACCAACGACCAGGACGGAGTAGCCCGCGAGTGGCAATCCCTCAAGTCCCACCCGTAAGCGGGACCACCTCAACTCCCACCCGAGACCAAGACCACCTCAACTCCCACCCGAGACCAAGACCACCTCAACTCCCACCCAAGAGCGGTACCACCTCAACTCCCACCCGTAAATACGTCCGGCCGGACGTATCCACAATAAAAAAAAATCCCACAACTTCGAAATCTTACTAATTGCCCTCCACGGACGTAGTCCGGTGTAACATCCGATCCCCGGGAAGGGTCTAACAGTATGGTAGCATCCGGCGGAAGTCCCGCAAGGAGGATGACAACTGGTCTGCACGGTCCCACCGGACCGGCGCCAAGCCCGAAAACCCGGTCGGTAGATCAAACCAGGACACAAGAAAGCATCGATCCGCGGGGGGAGAACCTGAAACTGAATACACGGTGGCTAATCACAATCTCGGTGCTGCTTCTCGGTTCATACTCTCAATATGCAGCCTCCCCGCTCGACGAACATGACGTCGTGCAGAAAGCAATCCGATCGGCAACCGGATTCTCCGTGCTGAACATCGAGAATGAGATCGATTCTCTGAACCTGCAAAAAACGCTGAGCCGTCGACTCCCCCAGGTCACGGCACGAGTCACGCCGAGCGTTCCCTTTACGGATTCCGATCCACAGGCCACTGTTACAACCGAAATCGGCGTGGGCCAAACGCTTCCCGGCGGCGGTACGCTCGAGGGTTCGATTACATCTATTCACGGCGGGGGAACCGATAGCACGGCAATCGGAGTTGATAACGCCACCACCGCCCAGATTTCGCTGACCCAGCCACTGCTTAGAAATGCCTGGAACTACGCCCCGTTGGAATACGACATCAGGATTGCACGATTTGACCGTCAGCAGTTCAAGCTGAACCAAATCCAACAGATTATGTCCGACGTGAGTGCCGTGCGGTCTCAGTACTGGTCTTTGTACGAAAGCCAGTTTCTAGAACACAAAGTGAAAGCTTTGGCAGAATACGCAGCCAAACGTCTGGAAGTGGCCAAGGCGCGTTTCGAGCTTGGAACCGTCCCTCCAATCGACACACTGTCGGCCCACCTGGAGTTTCTCAAGACGCGCCGCAACCTGCTTAATGCACAATCGGACGTTCGCCTCACACGCCTTGCCCTGGCGGATACGCTCAACATAGACGTCGAGGAACTGGATATTGACACCGGCACAGCTATTCGGTTCGATTCCATCCCAGAGGCCCCAGTTCTCCTTCAAGAAATCGAGTCGTTCGATCCCCGGATTCGTCTCTTTGAGGTACTTTCTAATCGACTGGAAGACGAACGAAGAATGGCCCGAAGAGCTTTTCTTCCTGCCGCTGATCTCGGGTTCACCTATTCGCGTTCCATCGGTGGGAGTTCTCTTTGGGGAAACGATCTGCTCGATAGGGACCACGGGATCGTATCTCTGGTCCTCTCCTATCAACTTCCCACCAGAACCCGGCGACTGGAACATCGTCAAACGGAACTACGAATAGAAAAAACCAGGCGGGAAGCCACAGAATACGAGACGGGACTTATCAGACTGGTGGAAGAGTTCCGGCTTCAATGGGAACGTGAGATTGAAGCACTGGCAATCAGCGAAGCCGAGGTACGGGTGGCACAACAGAAGCTCGATGCCGCTTTGAGAGGCTATGAAGTGGGAACTGTCGATGCGGTGGCACTCAGCGAGGCCGAGACCGATTTCCTTCAGGCCTCCGTTCAGAATATACAGAGTACCGTTACATTGAAACGGCTTGAGATCGGACTCGATGAAGCTACCGGGAGGACACTTGAGAAGTTCGGCATCACATGGGACAAAGAGCTATGAATAAACTGTTAAGTGGGATAGTCTTACTGGTGGGTGTATTCGGTTTCTCCGGATGCGGGAAAGGCACAGAGGGCGAAGAGTTAGTCGAGCGCCATACGGTCTCCCCTGTGACCCTTCGGGACGTCATAAGTCAAACCGGCGAAGTGCGCCCCGTGGTAAAGATCGATCTTCAATCCGAAGCGAGCGGAAAAATTGAGAACGTCCATGTTCGAGAAGGGCAACGGGTCGAAAAGGGAGACACAATACTGGTCATTGACCCATCCCGTCTGCTGTTCAAGAAGAAAGGACTCGACCTTGCGCTGAGGCAGGCGCGACTCAATCTGGAGACCTCCCGACGGAATCTGGAGGAAGCCGAGAAACTTACGACGACAGGAACTGTTGCGCAACGTAAGCTGTTCGATCTCAATCAAGCCGTAGAACTCGCCGGGATTGAATATCAACGACAAAAACTCGAGCTCGACGATATCGAGGACCAGCTCAGCAAAACGGTTGTAACATCTCCCATGGAAGGTGTGCTTACCGAGCTCAACGTGGAAGAGGGGGAGATCGCCGTGTCGGCGACTTCCGGGTTTCAGGCCGGAACTAAAATCGCGACAATAGCGGACATTAAGCGGCTTGAGGTCGTCACTCAGATTGGGGAAGTTGACTACATTCATCTGGAGCAGGGACAGAAGGTCTCAATTCACCCCGAAGCCGTACGGGATGCTGAGACGCACGGCACAATAGATTTCATTGCGCTCGCAGCGAAAAAATCGGGCAATGAGCAACTGGGTACTTTTGAGGTCCGGGTCACCATTGACTCTCTCGTCCCCGGGATTGCGCCGGGGGTCAATGTCGCTGTTGACTTCGTCATACTGGAAAAGGACGGCGTTCTGGGCATTCCGAATCATTTTGTTCGGGGCAATCCAGGAAATCAGATGGTCATGAAAGAGACCCCCGAGGGACTGAACCCCACAGCGGTCACTCTCGGCAAGACCGATTATCGCCACTATGAAGTGCTCTCCGGCCTTTCTGAAGGAGACGTAATCGTTTTTCGGGAAAAGAATGAAAAACAACAGCGTGATTCCAGGAAAGCGAAGCGCTAACGCCGGCATTGAGCCCTTTATGAACAATGTAATTGAAACCCGCCGCCTTACCAAAGACTACCGCCTGGGCGATACGATCGTGCAGGTGCTTCGTGATGTAAACTTCACGGTAGGAACAGGGGACTATGTGGCGGTAATGGGTCACAGCGGTTCGGGGAAGTCGACACTGCTTAACATTCTTGGTTGCCTGGATGTTCCGTCCGAAGGTGAATACATTCTGAAAGGCCATTCGGTGGCCACTCTGAGTCAGTCGCAGCTTGCGGACATTCGCAATCGGTATATCGGTTTCGTGTTTCAGAATTTCAACCTGCTGCCTAAAATCGATGTGGCGGCAAATGTAGAGCTACCACTGATTTACGGCAACGTTCCCCCATCACAGCGCAAGGAACGGGTTCGAGAGTCACTTGAACGTCTTGGCATCTGGGAGCGAAGACGACACAAGCCAAATGAAATCTCCGGGGGTCAGAAGCAGCGGGTGGCGATCGCCCGGGCGCTGGTGAAGAATCCGGCGATTATCCTGGCGGACGAGCCCACCGGAAACCTTGACAGCAACACTACTCACGAAATCATGGCTATTCTCGATCGCCTGCACGCAGAAGGAAATACGATTGTACTGATCACTCATGAAATCGATGTTGCCACCCGGGCCGGACGGACTGTTCGTCTGGCCGACGGAGTATTGACGGAATGAATCCGGCTCGTCTGTTCGCGGTTTTCAAGGTGAACCTTGGGCTCTGTTTCCGCGAGGTGGCCGGAAACCGACTTCGTTCATTTATTACCTCTCTGGGAATTTTCCTCGGTGTCGCATCCCTTCTGGTGAATTTGTCTTTTATTCGGGCGCTCGACGACGATGTGCGACAGAGTATGGAACGGGTCGGCGGGCTCGATGTTCTGGTGATTAAGACGAAAGAACCGATTACCCCTGAAGAACGAATACGTTTCAAGCACGCGCCCGAACTAACATTCGATCAGGTTTCGGGTCTCCTCGACCGTCTGCCAAATCTGAAGTCGGTTATTCGTATGGAGAGTCCGGGATGGCGCCGGGTTACCTCATCGGGCAAATCCTCAGGTGCCCGGGTGTACGGTGTGGATCTTTCCTACTTGTCGGCCTATAATTACGAAATCGAGCTTGGGCGGTCATTTACCGACGAAGACATGGAGCTTGTTCGACCGGTGTGTATTATCGGAAAGCGACTTGCCGAGCGGCTGTTTGGAGAAACGGGCGATCCCCTCGGAAAAGACGTAGTGCTGGAATCAACGCCCTTTACGGTGATCGGTACCATTCACACGAGCGGAATGCATAATCGTCGGTCCATGGAGATGCTTTTTCCCTATTCGGTGTACCGACAAAAATTTGGCGGCGTAACCGGTGGGGTGGAGGAGGTTTCGGTCGTTGTCAAAGACACGCGGCAGGTCGATGTGACGGCTCGAAAGCTGGTCCGAAATATGACGGCCTTGCATCGAGGAGTTGAGAACGTTGAGGTCGAGATCAGTAAAGACAAGATAAAGGAGATGCGGACCGCGCAAATGGGCATGCAGATCCTTCTTTGGAGCATCGCCCTGATCAGTTTGCTGGTCGGCGGCGTCAGTGTCATGAATATCATGTTTGCCACTATCGGCGATCGCATCCGTGAAATTGGTCTTCGGAAAGCACTGGGCGCCAGGCGCTCGGATATATTTATGCAGTTCATAATTGAATCGACACTATTGTGTTTTGTCGGCGGACTCCCGGGCATGCTCCTGGGAGCGGCAATTACGCTTGCTCCCGAGAACATGTTCCCAATGATTCCGCGCTTGACCGTGCCCGACTATGCTCTGGGAGTTGCTTTTATCGTTTTCTCGGGTCTGATGAGCGGCATGGTTCCCGCGTTCAAAGCGGCACGGATGGAACCGGTAACCGCGCTTCGGTATTAGACCGGGTTTCGCAGCCGACGGGAATGGCTTTGCGTTACGCGGGTTGTGTTGAGCCGGTTCGAAGCATGAACGTCCCCTTGGGGAACGCGAAGACCAGTCCCTTCGACAAGCTCAGGGCGGACGGGACAGGAATACCGATGGTATTTCGAAAATCGAAGAATCGTATTCGGCCTGAGATTCGGCTGTAGATCAGTAATTTTGAATACAATCCGGCACTGGAACAGTTCTGCGCATGATGGCTTCCGTGAGAGAAATTTATTCGCAACCCAACCACCAGCCGAGGATTTCGGGGGGTGGAGGCATTGTCGCCCGACTCGTTCGGCTTTCGCAATCGCTTGTGGTTGGAATGCGAACGGCGATCATAGAGATGGGTTCGCATAAGCTGCGGTCCTCTCTGTCGATCCTTGGGGTCCTCCTTGGAGTAGCTTCTCTTACGGCAATGCTCTCTTTGATCGGAGGGATCGATGTGTTCCTCACCGAGAAAATGGGTCAGTGGATGGGCTCGATTTGGTTCTGGCAATCACAGGAGCCTTCGGAAGATGAAGCGGTGATATGGTCGCGTTCTCCGGGCCTTCGGTTCTCGGATGGTGAATACCTTGAAGAGAAATCCGGGTCGGTGGAACGTTTTTATCGATCAATAGAGCAGTGGGATCAGGTACGCATTGCCGGAAGGACCGAAACCGCACGCATCCGTGGGGTTACGCCGGAGATTCTGGAGGAAGATCTCGAACATGCAGTGGTGAAGGACGGTCGCCTTTTCTCAACACCCGAGATGGAAAACGGCAGACCGGTTTGTGTAATTGCCTGGGAGCTTGAGGAACGTATCCGAGCCGCATCGCAGCTTGGCGGGGAGCCACTCGGCGACATGGTCGGTATGCACCTGATTTACTCGGGTGTTCGTCTTGAGATCATCGGTCTCCTCGATCCGAAAGACAAGAATTTTGAGCCCCGTCATATGCGTCGCGCAGTGCTCATGCCGCTTGAAACGATGCGAAAGTACATTGCGGGCTATGATCCGCAGCCGGGAAATATCAGAGTAGAGGTAACCGATCCCGAAGCGGCTGAAGAGCTTTCCGGCCGAATTGCTCGTGTTTTGAAAACGCGCCATCGGGGTGTTCAGGATTTTGAGTACCGTACAGCCGAGTGGCTTGATGAGATCACGCGGATGTTCGGCAACATCAGCCTTCTAATGTTCATCGTTTCTTCGATTTCGCTTTCGGTTGGTGGATTGAGCATCATGAATGTGATGCTCTCAAGCATTTCGGAACGTATTCACGAAATCGGTGTACGCAAAGCGCTTGGTGCGAGAAACATGCAGATATTTGTGCAGTTCGTCGCCGAATCGGTAACGCTCTCCCTGGTCGGTGGAAGCTTTGGGGTTTTCCTGGGTATGGTTCCGCTGCTTTTCAAGGAGGCCATCCAGAAATCCACCGATGGGGCGATCGTGCCGACCATTCTCCTTCCCCACCTTCTCGGCGTGTTCGGCATAGTAGTGGGAGTAGGTATTCTGTTCGGCTTGTATCCCGCGGTGAAAGCGTCTCGCATGGATCCGATTGAAGCGTTGCGGTATGAGTGAAGAGGCCCTTTACTTCGGCTGCATCCGGCTTTTCACCACATGCCAGTTCGGGATGTAGTAATCAAAAAGTGACACCGCGGTGAACAGTGCCGGGAAGAGCATGATCCAGAATGCGATATGGCGGCCGGCGACAATCTCGGGGATGCCGACTCCGTAGCCCCGAAGAAGTGTTACCGTTACCACGGCCGCAATCCCCAGTGCCTGAAAGACTGCTTTGAGTTTTCCCGATTTTTTGGCGGCGAGCACGGTGCCGTCGGCGGCGGACATGATCCGCAGAAGCGACATCAGACCGTCCCGGTAGAGAAAAATCAGAAACATCCAGAACGGAATCATTCCCGCCGCAACAAAACTCAGGATTACGGTCTGACGGGAAAGGCTGTCGCAAATTGGATCGAAAATTTTTCCCAGATCCGTCACCAGCCCCATACCCCGCGCAAGCGCGCCGTCGATCGCATCCGACACCTCGATCAACAAGACACAGACGGCACACACCCACAACCAGGTGAGATCCAGTCCGTTTTGAACTGCGTAGGGAAACGCAAAAAGTATCACCGGTGCGATGAACAGTCGGGAAAAGGTAGCTATTGTAGGTAGATTCATATCCGGTCTCCGAATGCTGTTTCAGGTCTTCAACTCAATCGCGAAACCTGAGTTATCCTGTATTTGAGTACCCAAATATAGGGTATGCGTTCCGGTTTGCGCTTGCTTCGGGCTTACCGCCCCGCTATAATTACACTGCCGATCGGTTTCGGCGGTTTTTGTCGTTTCTTGTGGAAATCGTTCGCCTGCAAATTCTCGACCAGTTTGAAAGGGGACATGAGTGGCAATCATCAAAAAAGTCGGAAAGAGTCTTCTGATCGGTACCGCGGTCGGCGTTGCGGTCGCTGCCGTTACAAACTGGTTTGTCCCCGACCTGATCGACCGACTCGAAAACCAAAGCTACTACATGCTGTATCACTGGAAATTCCTTGAGCTCGATGATGAAGAGGAGAGTAGCTCGGACGAATACTTTACCGGTGTGCATATCATCGATATCGACGACCGTTCTTTCAATAAAATGGGTATGTACTGGAACTGGAACCGCTCTTTCCATGCCGAGCTGATCGATAATCTGTCCGGTCATTTTCCGGCGGCGATAGTGTTCGATATAAACTTCCAGGAGCCTGAAGACGCTCACTACGCGGAGAGATTTGAAACACTTCTGCAGCGCAGCAGGGAGATTAACCCAAATGTTCTGGTAAACGAGGAGACTATACAATCGATTCATTCCGCGATCGATTATGACCAGCAGTTCATTCGTTCCACCCGTCGGAGCGGCCACGTGTACCACGGAGTACGAATGGCCGATGAACGTGACTATCCCAGTCATGCGCTGTCGCAGGTTCAGCACAAAGCGTCACCGGAATGGCATATGGCGCTGAATCCCCGATCGACAATGCAGTTACCCAAGGAAAAACGCGAGACGATTCAGGAGAACAAGTCATTTGTCGATGGAATCTTCCCGCAGTTGGCGCAAGCCGCGAAGGGCATCGGGCATTTGAATATTACGCACAACGAAGACGGCGTTATTCGATCCGTTCCCCTTCTGTATGGACACGGTGAAACCGAGAATATCTACCTCCCGATAGCCGTCTTGACTGTGGCAGACCTTTTCGGGACTCCACCCGAGGAGATCGAATTTGAGCCGGGTAAGTACATCGATATCGGCACCCCCTTTAAAGTTTACAAAGACAAAAACAATCGTCTCCGCTGCTCCTACCCCCATGTTTCGGCATCACAGGTGGAGGCGATTATCGAGCATGCGGACGATATTCTGAACCTTGAGGTCGGTAAAGGAATCAATCTAACCACGTTTCTGCGGATTGGTAAACGTGAGGACGGGGAGGAGTTTATCTCCATGTACTGCGGAGAGTTCCCCGGCCCCATTGTGGAGGCCCTTCGGGTTACCGATATCGATGCAGTACTGACCATGGAAGTCGGGACAAGCCGGGAACTCGCCCCGGAGATCGAAATCACCAGGGATACCGAAATCGACTGGGTACTGACCGCCCCGTACGGTGACTGGGAGTACTATCTTGTTCCGCAGGACCTGAAAATGCTTCGGAGACTGGGATTTGGAGAATTCGCGGAACTTCGGGACGGAGAGTTCCGATTAGTGTATTACCCACTGGAGATCCGGAATACCGGCGACGAGTTGGTATCAAACATACCAGTGCTCCGAGGACGGACTCTCGAAGAACTGTGCAGGACTCAGTGGGCCGAACTCATGGAACTGGAGCCCGGATACCGACGGGAATTCGGAGAAAGCGTGCGGGTACCGCTTCTACCCGACAATCGTCACCTGGTTACCTATTTCGGTCATAGAGGCGAACCATTCAAGTACCATTCTTATTATGACATCATGAAGAACCGGGTATCGGGATCGCTCGAGGGTGGCATTTACCTGGTCGGATCAACCGTACCGGCGCTCTTCGACATCGTTTCCGTGCCCCTCGACCACGAATATCCGGGAGTTGAGGTACATGC
>CAZEMW010000031.1:4925-12896 GCA_964513105.1 uncultured Fibrobacterota bacterium | reverse complement strand
GGACTCGGACTCGGAACCGGACTCGAGCATTTTGGGGGACCTACGATCAGTTCGATACCAACACTGATTCCGACACCGATTCCGATTACAGAAGTACTGTCGCATTCTTCTCGGATTCGGACTCGGACTCGGACTCGGAACCGGACTCGAGCATTTTGGGGGACCTACGATCAGTTCGACACCGACACTGATTCCGACACCGACACCGATTCCGATTACAGAAGTACTGTCGCATTCTTCTCGGATTCGGATTCGGACTCGGATTCGGACTCGAGCATTTTGGGGACCTACGATCAGTTCGACTCCGACTCCGACGCCGACTCCGAGTTTGGAGGTTATAGGAGATTACAGCCCCCCCATTTTCCTATCGTCGAGCTTAGTTCGTTTTTTCGGGAGTCACGTGGAGGATATAGATTCCTTCCGACACCTTTTGAGTCAAATCGGGAGTAAGTCGATCCGGAATATTGATACGTCTTCCCTGAACGGTGTAGAGTCGTACCCGTCCTTCTTTCGACGCTTCCGCGAGCGTTCGGTGGAACTCCTTTCCCGCGGTTACCGTAGTCGGTTGAGTAAATTGTCGTGAGTGAGTCGGTGCCACCGGCATTGTTTGAGCAGCGCCGACCGACCCGATGGTGAACGTTTCATCTGAGACATCGATTATCGCACCGTTGTACTGGCTGACCGCAACTCGGCACTGATTTGAAACTGAGGAAACATCTCCGTGTTCGGGTTCGATCACCCAGGTGAAACTGCCCCACCCGTCGCCGGTAATATCTATGCTTTTTTCCTGACTGAGAGAGGCAAAGGAAATCCCGTGATCCGTAGTGAAATGTACCACCGCGGTATTGAAAAGGTCCGGGTTATACGTTTGCCATTGCACGGTAACGGTATCTCCGACGCCAAATACCTCGCCTCCGTTGGGAGAAAGTATCGCCCCGTCACCGGAGGCCGCATCGGCGGTAGTCACATACAGCCCCCATTCAGGAGCACTCGGAGCCATGCCGTCGTGATATGAAGTAGCCTTAAGAAGGGTGGTGTTCTCAATTGTCAGTGGTCCCTCGTATAGAGTTGATGCCTCGGTCGGTGTGGTGCCGTCGGTCGAATAGAATATCTGAGCGCCGGAAGTCGGCGAGGTAATCGAGACCGTTACCATCTCGTCGAATTCGGCTTCCGCGGGTTCAAACACCGGTTGCTTGACCTGTGCCGCAGCTTTGGTGAAAACCACTTTTGTTTGCGGGCTGATGGTGTCGTTTCGGACAGAAACTGCGGACACCGTGGTAGTGGTTTTCAGTACAATCGGATCGGTATACCTCTGAGAGCTCGCAGTGGGAGACGAACCGTCGAGAGTATATCGTATATGAGCTCCGGGTGCCGAGGTCTCGATTGCTACCTGAATGGAATCGGAAAATGTTCCTCCGCCGGGGAGCACCGAAGGGGCACTCAGCATGTTCGGGTCCATATCTCCGAACTCAAACTGAAAGTATTTCAGGAGGTGTGATTTTCCCGGGGTGAATTGAACGCGATAAAAACGAAAGGCTCTCGTGTCGGAGATTTCTACCGTCGCCTCCGTCGTGCTCTCCTCCACGTGCGAAATTGTCTCATATCCTTTGTTCCATCCGGCATTGGAGCCCTGAACGGCGACACCCTCCAGTGATGTCTCCGCCTTCAGGAGTGCCCGTTTAATGGAACGTGTCGCTTCTAAAGAAACCCCAACAAACATATCCGCAGATGTGCCCCGGGGCTCGACGGCTCCATCTACAAACGTTACCACCGGGCTGAATTCAGATTCTTCGGAAAACGCTTTGTCAAATGATGGAAGTTTACCGATGAAATTGTCCTGTTTCGGGAAATCGTTCGGGGGTGTTCCAAATATCAGCCCGTCATACCACGAACTTCTCGTCAGCATGAATTTCCGTAAATGGCTTCGTTCCCAACCGGATTCATCATGCGGAATGCAAACCGCATATACCAGCGTCGGATTCGAGACACTCAGAGGGGTCGAATACTCCTTCCATTGCTCGAAAGGGAGTGAATCCGAGTTGAGAGCATATTTGATCTTGGCATTGGACGGTCCTGATAGTGTGAGAACAGCGCTGTCTTGGAATGCGTACCCATAGTATCCTTCCGAATTCACGATTTCCCCATTAACCGAGAACACGGGGTCCTCAACGGCCGACGGTTTCGGTTGAACCCAGAGGTACCCGGCCCGCGCGCTTTTCGCCACCCGAAGCCATTTTCGATCCGACGTGCTGTAAACCATCGCCCAGACCGAATCCTCATGAGCACCGCCGTATCTGACTCTATCATTGTTCCAGGCGCCGGCAATGAAATTCCGGTGATTCGACCACTCGGTAAAATCCACCCGTTTGGTACCTTCAGGCATGAGGACGGGGGAGGGCCACCAGGGATCTTTGTACATATAATCGTGATACCCGGTTAGATGGATGAACCTGGGGAGCGGGCCGGGATAGGGACTGGTGTTACAAAGTCGCTCCCGCTTTATTAGAAAGCGCGGAGTTGCATTTTTCACCGCTTCCGGGTCCATCTCAAGCATTGCCCAACCGGGAAATGCGGTGTACATGAAACGACCGTCGGACGACCGGCCGCCTCTTATGGCGTACCCGTCGAAAAGAATCTCATGCGATCCTTCGGGAGCGATTTCGCCCTTCCGGATTTTCTGCATGTAGGTTTTTCCCTGTATAGTTGATTGACCGCCGCCTTTGGTGGAAACCCATATGACATATTCGTCGCCGGTGGACGGGTGTACCCACCAACGTGGTTCGTATCCCGGAACAGGGAGTGTGGAGAATTCGCTTTCTCCTTCCCGGGCCCATCGTATGCAAATAGAATTGTTGCTTCGTTCACGATATGCCAGACGTGTGCCGTCGGGACTAAAAGACGGACCGCCGCCGTCCACGCTTCCCTGGGCAAACACCTGGCCTTCGGGGGCCGTTATGGATTTGAACACCAGTGGATCTTCTGAGAAGTCAAGATAAAAGAAATCCAGGTTCTTCCCTTTTATTGAATCCTTTTTCGTGATCACCATCCTGGCGTCTCTTCCCCCGAAAAACTCTCGTGCCTCGGAATAGTTCGTGAGCAGGCGCGGACCACCCGCCGCTGCGACCGACAAGAAAAGTATGACGGCAATAACAGGCGTACAGAACCATTGGAGGTGTCGATCGCGGGGGAAAGCAGTACAGGGGAGGTTTGCAGCCATGTTCATCTTCCGCCTCTTGTTGGTTATTCGTATTGCAGATTCAGGATACCGACAGCCCCGACTTGATTTGGGTATGGATTCGCTGCAGGAGCCGCACAACATGCAGAGCGCTCGAAACCACGCGGAAACGCACCTTCAACCGATAGAACTGTTGAAAAGACGCAAAACCGGGATGCCGCCTGTCGATATCAGGACAGTAATGTGCCCCTTCATCTATATAAGGGTAGCATGGTGTGTTTTATTTTGCCCGTTTGTGTCGTGGTGCTTGAATGCGAGAATCAGCATTAGATGATAATCCAGGCCGGCAAAGCCGGATACCTCGGCATTTTCCCGATCATACATCGGGAAAGTGGAGCGTGGATTTGTCAGACAAACAGTCTAAGGTAATGCTGTATTTTATCCATACTCTCAACGGTTGGGAGCCGTGGCTTCAGATTGGCCCGGAATGCGATAGGTACTTCCTCCATAGGTATACTGAACATGACACCTCGTTTCATTATGGCGATCATTTCGGCACTCTGCCTGGTCCTGACAGCCGGCGAACCGGTCCACGCGGGACAACTGCACGTGACTCTACTCGACCTGTCGGCCGTTGCGCAGGGGGCGGGGATCGCTCTGGTAGCGACTGTGCTCTCGGTTAGACGAACCCGGGAAAAAACCACGGTTCTTGGACGTCTCGAACAGATCCGGCGTGCATCTCGGCGCGAAGATGATGCCGGTCGCCTGCAGGATGACCGGTATTTCGCCGATGCCACCTACCTACTCGGATCTGAGCACGAGTTTACCCTCTATGAAGGGGTTGAATGGACCGACCCCCATAAATCACCGGCCGACATCAGGGTTCGCGGTTCCCTATCGGCGGATGAAATCAAATCCCGGGATCAAGTAGTGTTTGTGAAGGGGGTTATGGGTTGGGAAGCGTTGCCCTGGAACGCAGCAATGGAACGCAAACTCGGTATTTTTTTCGATGAAGGCGGTATCAGGCGGTATACCGAAAGGGTAAGCACCGTCGAACTCGAAAAGGACCTGAGTGATCCGGACCTGCGCTCCATGGCCCGAAAAATCCTGATCGATCGCAACGCCCTTACGCCGGAAGCCGTTGTTCGTGCAGCACACCGTTCGGTTCGGCCCTATGATTTGCTTGCCGAGCATTTTGAGCCTTTGAACCACAAAGAACGAAACACTTTTCTCACAGCCGCCGCCGACATCCTGTCTTCATCGCCCAAACCGGAGGTCATAAGAGGCCTGATCGAAGTAATTGACCGATACTCAACAAGAGAGGAACATCAAGAGGCCAAATCACGGCTCGTTATTACTCTCGTGGAAAGCTCTACATCCGAGGAGGATGCGGAACAGGCCGACTGGTTCGTTCGAAAATATTCCGGATGGTTGCCTCGGGAACAACGTGCTCTGCTTGACGATCGCTCGGAAGGAGAATTCCTGGATTGGCTCCTTTCCGAAGACGTCAATGAACGGGAGGATGCCGTCAAAATCGCTCGCCGAATGACCGAGGAACGTCGGGCGGAACTTCTGTCACGTCTTCTGTGGGGCGACCGCGTTCGGGAGGATGAGGCGTACGGGGAAACGGTCGCTTCTCTGGCGGTGCTGGTACCGGAAGCCGGCGCCATCCTTACTCCGAATCTGCGAAATGATCGAGCATGGAAAGCCGCCGCAGCCGGACTGGTTGCGGTCGGTAGCGTCGGCGTTCCCTCTCTTCTGTTGCTCTTTGACGAAGTCTCAAATACCGAAATCCGGGCACGAGCCATTCTGGTACTTCAATTGATGGGCCCGCAAGCCGCAGCCGGGGTTCCCCGGTTGGTGAGCCTTTTGGATGACCCCTCCCTGGTGCGCAACGCAATTACCGCCCTCGGCGCCATCGGTCCCGCCGCCGATTCGGCCGTTGCCGGTCTTGAACAAGCGGCGAAAGGCGCACCTCGCCGTACCCGTCGGGAAATTGTGCAGGCACTGGAGAGCATCGGGACTCCAAGCGCTCTGGAAGCCGCCCGGCGTTTGTAGACGGTGGAGCCGGAGCGACTAATCCACTACGGCTTTGTCTGAAATTCTTCTAAATTAGCATGGGCAATCGCGTCTAAACCCTCCTGAAGTACAGATTGTTACGAAACTTGATGCTGCAGGTGAGTCCATTGTCGGCGGCAAAACTGACCGCGCCGTTGAGCTGCCGTTGCACAATGGCTATTACCATCTGAATGCCAAGAGTTTCCGATTGGAACAGATCGAGCCCCTCGGGCAAGCCCCCCCCCGTGTCGCGCACGGTAATCGACATCGCGTCCGATTCGTCTGCGGTTACCGTGACGAATATGGAGCCCCCGGTTTCGGGAAACGCATGCTTCAGGCTGTTCGAGACCAGTTCATAGATTACCAATCCGATCGGGATTCCAATGTCAAACAAGACCATCGTTTTGGCAAAACCAGTCTTAATTGAAATGTCTTCCCGTCCCGGAGCAAATTTCTCCGGCAGGGCGGCAACCAACTCACTTAAGTATTCACGAAGCGGTATGGTTGAGAGGTCACCGGATTGGTACAGCTTTTTGTGAGCAAGGCTCATGACTTCAATTCTATCGCTTACCGCCTGAAGATGATACGAGACATCGGGAGATTCCGCAAAGCTCTGTTCAAGCATGAGAAAAGAATGTATAACCTGCATGTTGTTGTTGGTTCGGTGATGCAATTCCCGGAGAAGAATTTCCTTTTCGTGCAATAGTTGCACTCTCTGGTCTCGGAGTTTGAGTCGATGCTCCGTGGAGTAGATCAGAACGCGGCCGATCACGGCACCGCTCCACAAGAGAACCATAAGGGCGAGCGGTATATACTCGCGAGTACGAAACGACATGGACCCGACCAATAAACAATCCAGAAGAAAAAAGATGCCCCAGACCGATCCGGCGGCCACGATGCTGTAGAAGAAAGTCGAATGGTTGTTCCGGCTGTATGAGGGGACATGCATGTGGAACAGGCGGCGCACTGCGGGGAGGTGCAAGAGGGACTCCGCCAGCACAATCAGCAAAGACTGATTTATGAAGCTTTTGATCGATATGCTAAGAAGAATTTTGCGGCCCAGAGAGGGAATCGAACGTCCCGGCCAGTAAGGAGTGTTCAGGGCATAGACGATATTCGATACATAGTATGTTATGATCCCGGTAAGAACAGAGTAGATGGTGAAGACCACTGCCAGGCGCACGTACAATGGCAACCGTCTACCGAGTATCCTGCGGTGGTACGCCGTCGACCCCACGAGGACATACAGGGGGAAGAGAAGGAGAACAAAGAGTACGTTGGCGTACCCGTTTTCCGGCCACAGGAGGAACGGGTACAATGCCCCACCGGTGACCCCCGCCACCAATCCGGCCCGCGGCCCCTTCGCCAGCGCTACCGCGAGGGGAAACACAATGGTCCAAACGAGGGTAATGCGGGTCTGCTGAATGCTGAAATTGACACTGAGCGGGGAGAGAAGAAAACAGGCGAGCCCGGCCACGACCGCCAGATGCCAATCACTCGCTCCTTTTGTATGGGGAGTGGTGGTGGATTGTGTCGGTTCAAGATGAGGATCGCTTGTATGTGGCATTCTGGTCCCCGATTTTGGATAGTAGCAAGGATTATTCCTCAAGCACCGCTCAACGCCCCCATGCGATTATCGAATCAGCGAGCAGAGGAAGAGCGCGGAATACCGGAGCCTTGGACTTCTTGTAACCGATCGCTATTATATTTCAACCGAAGTTACTCTACACCCGGGTGAATGACGAATTCCGAGACACTTTTTGCACGTGAAGCTTGGTATGACCACTATAGACTATAAAACAGACCTGATACAGAAAGCCCTCGAACTCCTAGGTATTGACCGGCTGGTGCTCGCGATTCACGATCAGTCGTTTCCGGGTTCGGCCGAAGAAGACACCGGGCGGGGATCGCCTTACAGCCGGGGTGGGAGACAATTTCTGTCTTTTGTACAGAAGCTTGGTTTCAACGGCGTTCAACTGGGGCCACAGGGAAAAACTACTCGTTCTGACCCCTCACCGTACACCGGAACCATTTTCTCCAAAAACATTCTTTCGCTTGCGCTTGGCAGGCTTACCGAAGATTCCGAACTCAAGGGGTTGTTTGACTCCGCCGATTTGAATCGACTATGTGCCCCACACGAAATCGGCCACGAGCGCGATCGTGTGCACTACGGCGCCGCTTGGGATATTGCCCATTCGGCGGTCGAGTTGATTCACAGGCGTTTCAAGGATTCGGGGAAGGCGACCGCTTTTGGCGAAGAGTACACTCGATTTCGGGAATCCATGCCGTACGCGGCGGTTGACTGGTTTACCCGGGACGGGGTCTATGAGGCACTGACCGAGCAATATGGAACCGGTGACTGGCAGCAATGGGAGCCGCCGGATCGTCGTTTGTTCCAACCCGGCGCAGAAGAAACCGGGGCCGCGGCTCGCCGGCTTCAACAGATTCAACGAAAATGGGGTGAACGAATAGATCGGTTTGCGTTTGGACAGTTTCTTATTGACCGGCAGCACCGAGAGCTTCGGGACTGGATCGAATCGGTTGGACTGCGGCTGTACGGAGATTTTCAAATCGGTTTGTCTCATCAAGACATATGGGGATGGCGGGAACTGTTCATGCCCGGGTACCTGATGGGGGCCCCGCCGAGTCGGAGCAACCCTGAAGGGCAGCCGTGGGGTTTCCCGGTACTCGACCCGGACAAATATGAGGAATCGTCCGATACCGGCACGGTCCGCGGG
>CAZEMW010000031.1:0-4915 GCA_964513105.1 uncultured Fibrobacterota bacterium | reverse complement strand
GTCCGCGGGGCAGCACTTCGGCTGGTCGAGGCGCGCATCGACAAAATGCTGACGGAGTTCGACGGCATTCGGATCGATCATCCCCACGGAATGGTATGTCCATGGGTCTATCGAACCGATGCGGACGATCCTTTCGCGGCGGTGCAAAACGGCGCACGCCTCTTTTCTTCTCCCGATCTGCCGGACCATCCCCGGCTGGCCCACTACGCGCTGGTCGGAAGAGAACAGCTCAATGCCGATCCCGGCCGGCCGCGCCATGCCGACGACTGGATAGTATCCTTACAGGCGGACCAGGTTGATCGGTATGCGGTTATTCTCGACATTGTGCTGGAGCGTGCGGCCGCTCACGGACGGAATCGTGAAGATATTCTCTGTGAAGTACTTTCAACATGGCCACGGCCGCTTCGGGCGGCAATGGTGGCTCGGGGGCTGGGCCGTTTTTGCGTTACACAAAAGGCGGACCCCAAAAATCCAAAGGATGTGTACCGAAGTGAGAATACGTCTCCGCACGACTGGATTATGGTTGGAAATCACGATACACCACCGTTGTGGGCGCAGATGGAAAAACCGAACGTTTCGGAATGGACGGCGCTACGAGGCGGGATTCTTGCCGAGCGTCTTACAAAGAGTACCGCCGAGAAAGAAGACCTTCACAAGCGGCTGAGCCAGGATCCGGATCTGTTCTGCCGGGCGATGTTTGCCGAACTGTTTCTCGGCCCCGCACGAAGTGTATCAGTTTTCTTCCCCGACCTATTCGGTATGACGGACGTCTACAACAAACCGGGAACCGTGAACGAAGAAAATTGGAGCTTGCGGGTAAGGCCCGAATACGAACAGGACTACGCAGAGAGAATCTCCGTTGGTAAAGCCCTGGACTTGCGCGCGTCACTTGCAATGGCGCTTCGCGCCAGGTTCGGACCGTCACACGAGGCGTGGTCACTTGCGGAGAACCTGGACGGGTGAACACCACAATCGCCGCACGGCATGGAATTCACCCGAATTGAGCGTTCTATTCCGTTTCCTGCCTGAACACACAGATCCCCAACGGCGGCAAATTGATAGAGATCGAGTTGAAGAAGCCGTGTGACCCCACAGGAGAGGAGTTAACCCCGCCCATGTTCCCCTGACTACTTCCGCCGTATATTGGTGCATCGCTGTTCAGAATCTCTTTCCAGAACCCCCGGTGCGGAACTCCTATGCGGTAGGGGTACCGGGGTATCGGTGTAAAGTTGCATACGACCAGTACCTGGCGTGACTGGTCGGAATTGCACCGTAGAAAGCTGAGTACACTGTTCTCTATGTCGTTGCAGTCTACCCATCGAAATCCTTCAGGCGAGGAATCCAGTTCGTGAAGCGCCGGTTCCGTGCGATATAGATTGTTGACGTCTGAAACCCATTGTTTCAGTCCCCCGTGCTCCGGAGTCCCCAGAAGGTGCCAGTCAAGACTTCTTTCGTGGGCCCATTCGGACCATTGGCCGAATTCTCCTCCCATGAACATCAATTTCTTCCCCGGATGGGCAATCATATAACCCAGAAAAAGTCTAAGATTCGCGAATTTCTGCCAGTCGTCGCCCGGCATTTTGTTCAGCATCGAACCCTTACCGTACACTACTTCGTCATGGGAGAACGGAAGCACAAAGTTTTCCGTGAACGCATACAGCTGGCTGAAGGTCAATTGGTTATGATGGTACTTGCGGTAAACCGGTGGTTTACTCGCATACTCGAGGGTGTCGTGCATCCATCCCATATTCCACTTGAATCCGAACCCCAGACCACCGGTACTTACCGGCTTGGATACCATTGGCCAGGCGGTTGACTCCTCAGCCATTGTTTGTACGTCCGGAAATGCTCCGTACACCGCACTGTTGAACTGTCTGAGGAAATTGATGGCTTCAATGTTTTCCCGACCACCGTAGTCGTTGGGAATCCATTCGCCTTCTTTGCGAGAATAGTCCAGGTACAGCATGGACGCCACCGCATCGACCCGAAGACCGTCAATGTGGTATTTGGAGAGCCAGAAGAACGCACTTGAAATCAGGAAATTGCGTACTTCGTGGCGGCCGTAATTGAAAATGTAGGTCTCCCAGTCGGGGTGAAATCCCTTCTTCGGGTCGGCGTGCTCATACAGGTGGGTGCCGTCAAAGTACACCAGCCCATGTTCGTCGGAAGGAAAGTGCGACGGAACCCAGTCCAGGATCACGCCGATGCCGTGCTGGTGAAGGTAGTCAACCAGGTACATGAAATCCTGGGGAGTCCCGTACCGACTGGTCGGAGCGAAATACCCGATGGTCTGGTACCCCCATGATCCGTAAAACGGATGTTCCATAACCGGGAGAAATTCAACATGAGTGAAACCGGTCTCTTTTACGTATGAAGCCAATTGCGGTGCCATCTCGCGGTAGGTCAAAGGACGGTTCCCCTCTTCCGGGACACGACGCCATGATCCAATATGGACTTCGTATATGGACATGGGGGCATGAAGATTATTGTGTTCATGGCGCCGCTTCATCCACGATTCATCGTTCCACTCGTATGTCAAATCCCACACCATGGAAGCGGTTCGGGGGGAGTGCTCCCAGGCTTCGGCAAACGGATCACCTTTCTGAACCGTGTAATCCTGGTTGTTGGACACAATATGGTACTTGTAAATAACTCCATTTTCAAGACCCGAAATGAATCCTTCCCAAATCCCGGATCCGTCGTCCCGAGCCCGGAGACCGTGGCTCGCCGAATCCCATCCGTTGAAATCCCCGACCACCGACACCTGTTTGGCATTCGGTGCCCAGACGGCAAAATGAACTCCCGAGACTCCATTATGCTCAACAAGGCGGGCACCGAATTTTTCGTAGCTGTGGTAATTGTTACCCTCACGAAAAAGGTGTATATCGTATTCGGTCAGCCGGGTGGTGTGTACCATTTCGTGTTCAACCGTTTGTACGTCGTTCCGGGTCATTCATATACTCCTGTTCAGTTGCGAAAAATCCGTGTTTCTCGTTCTTCCGGTGAAATGTGTCGATCAGCATGAATCGGCTATTGTGACTGTATAACGTGTTCGATACCCCCTACGGGGATTCGTACCCATTCGGGGCGATTGTTCAGTTCATAGCCGAGTTCATAGACCGCTTTCTCCAGAAGAAAAATGTGCAGCAATGCTTCGAGTTCCGCGCGATCGGGCGGAACAAAATCAGCATCTCCCGCTGTTTTGAGATACGCGTTCATAAATGCACTGCCGACCGCCTGGAAAAGCGGTTCGGTCCAGGGCTTGAGATACTCAATCTCTTCGTTCGTGAAGCTCTTCCTGAGAAACAGTGCTCCATGGGCAGCATAGTGAAATGAACGAATCATCCCCGCAACATCCTTGAATGGCGAATGCTTAACCTTACGTTCATTTATTGAACGCGCAGGTTCACCCTCAAAGTCCATAATAATAAAATCATCGCCGGTGTAAAGCACCTGCCCCAGGTGGTAGTCGCCGTGAATACGGGTACGAGTTGCCGGAATCTCATGATGAGTCAGCCGATCCAACGTTTCCAGGACGGCGTTTTCCAGACTCAATACGCTCATCACGCGCTCGCGTATATCGCCCGGCAGGGATTCCCTGCTGCGTGAAAACGTTTCAAAAGTTCCGCGAACCAGAATCCGCATGGATTCATATAACGCATTCTGATACTGAAGCGTGAAGGGTTCGGGCGAAAAACTTTCGAGGCGCGTCGAAGATTCGAGAGCTCGATGCATTTCGGCGGTTCTGGTTCCGAGAAGTCGTACCATTGCCAGGTACCGGCTATCCAGAAATTTCAACGCTTGTGGCGTTTCTTCGGGTGACGTGAAAAGAAGTGATACGCTGTCCGTTGCGGGAGGTGGGGTATGGGGCTTTTTCAGAATGCGGTCGAAATACCGTATCACCTCGTCGAGAGTGTAAGACCAGGCATCGGCGGTACTCGCGACATAGCCCTGCAGAAGCGCAATTGTCATCGGGAGCCGGTCCGGGCGCCGGTACTCTATCGCACCGCCATACGGTGGGAGCTGGGTGAAGCCGGTTTGTTCGCTTAGGAAAGAGATCATCTCCAGTTCCGGATTCCTCCCCATCTCAAGCTTGCGATACAGCTTCATGAAAAAAGATTGGCCGTACACAATCGAGGAATTACTTTGCTCCACTTTCAAAGCTCGTGAAGCAAGAGTCGTGTAGTGTACGCCGGCGATTTGTTCGAAGGCCGACCCGGGCATGCCATGAAAGGTACCTTCATCGCCCTGTATTGTACGGGCTTCGGCAACAATGGCAAGCAATTCGGTCTGCAGACGTTCGTCCTGAACTCCGTCATAGAGGACGCCTTCATGTGAATCGGTGGAAACACGGCATATTACATGCTGGGGAACATCTTCCAGTAGTTGGTCGGCATGAGATCCTGTTGTGTAACATACCGGCAGCAGGTAGTGCTCCGACGGATCAGCGGTATACGTTACTTCCAGGACAAGTAACCGACCAATGGTCGGACCGCTCAAAGCTGCATTTTCAGAAATGTTAATCTCGGAAATTGTCCTGGATTTCCCACCGAACCATCGTGCGTGTTTGACGTATTCCAATAGAGCTTCACGAACAAATCTGGTAAGAAAGCCGTCACTCAGGATCTCTTCCCAGCTTTTCCCAACAGAAAATTCAGGCATGTTTCGAGCAGGCATTAGAACCCCTTCCGCCAGGGCATTTTAGAAGATTCGGCATTGCGTTGACGGCGCGATCGATGTGAGAAACAGGTGAGACGGGGAAAACAAACCTCGAATCCATGACGTAAAGGCATCGAAATAATCTCGGCATCTCGTCTGATGAGCTTTTCAGCTCCTACCCGGTGCGGCATACAGTACCTGGTGCCTGTCCGGAAACTCGCTTTAGTGCCTCGACCGAGCGAGAAAGTGACCGGCG
>CAZEMW010000030.1:2281-12922 GCA_964513105.1 uncultured Fibrobacterota bacterium | reverse complement strand
AACTCGGATTCGGGATGCGTATATGTCTTGCGTACCTCCCGCAATCGGGTGAATGCATAGATCGGGCAAAGCTCGGCACGAACACCCATCCGGTCCCACAGCTCCAGCGAAGCTCCCATTCCGGCGGCAAACCCGAAACCTGTAGATAGATCGATTTCTATTTTTTGGTTGACTCTTGTTTCCGGTACGCCCTGAAAATTCATCTCTCCGCCTGCAAACGGTATATAGATACCCGGGGCGAGATAGACGTACGGCTCAATAATGTCAATGGTACTCCGTATCTTGAGGCCGACATTCAAAGGAACGAATCCGCTTCGGATAGTCAGCTCATAGGAATACCGACTGGTAATATCGGTACCTTCGGGGCCCGGGGCATGGATACCGTCGACTTCCGACCGGAACCCACCCAGCAAAGAGAGTCCCGTTGCCGCCATGACACCGACGTTGTCGGTGAAAAACCAGGTCCCGGTGATGTCCAGTTTCAGACCGTCACCAAGCGACGTGTTCAGTTCTCGATACTCATCGTATCGAGCATCGGACAACGCCTCTTCATAGTCTGAGAACTCCAGTTCACCGTTGTAGCGTCCGCCTGAAGCATTTGCCGGTAATGTGCCCTCCCAGGGAATGCCGCTCCCCGTACCGAATCCGAACCCGAACCCAACAGATACGTCCAAAGAGCCCGGGATCTGGGCCTCGGCTGAAAGCGCGCCGAGAAATACCGTCACGCAAAAGAGTTTCTTCATGGTCATTCTACTCTCCCTCCACTGCAAGGTCTTACATCTGATAATGGGACGCTTTCTGCTGCAAAAATACTTCACGCATTGCCGTTTGAGCATTGTAATCACGTATTCGGTGATTTTTACCGAATTGTCGATTGTGCAATATCAGTCGTGAAGAAACCGCGACTTCCTGACCGAGCCAATACATCTGAGTCGTTTCAGCTCCGACAAGACCGACTGGGGAGCATACCCTATGCCATAAGCGAGGGTGCTGTCAAGGGAGACATCGCGGGGACGAGGGGCCGGCATTGCCAAATCACCTTGCCGGATCGGTTCTATTGCAGATTCGGAATATCCCGTCACCTGAGCTACGGCAATGCCGAAATCATATCTGGATACTCTCTCCGGCCCTCCGAGATGAAGAATCCGATGATTACAATGGAGCGCCGACAAGAGTCCTTCAGCCACCGAGAGCACTCCCGCCGGAGTACGAAATTCGTCCACGAACAAGGCCGGTTTTTTGCCGTTCTCAAGAGCATGTAATAGGGGGTGCAGGAAATTGGCTGAATACGGCGAGGAATCTCCAAACATCAATGGTAGTCGACACACGGTTGCCCTTCGGCAGCGCTTGAGAATGCCCTCTTCGGCATCCGCCTTTTGCTCACCATAGCGTGAGAGTGGGGCGGGCGGATCGGACTCCTTGTACGGCGCTTTGTTGCCGGAAAACACCAGATCGGTTGAGGCAAACACCAGTTTCGCATTGTACTCTTCGCACAGTTTTGCCACAGAAACCGCGGCATCAACGTTCAGGCGTCTTGATGCCGCCGGGTATTTCTCGCATTGGTTGGGATCTGCGATTGCCGCAAGATGATTGACTGCATTCGGACGAACCGCCGAGAACAGCGCCTTTACTTCTCGATAATCTGTCAGGTCGCATCGCCGAATCCCCTTGCCGACATTTCGGTGTCCTACCGGGACTATCGTTTGGCCGGGGTGGCTGAGCCGGCGGAGGTTCCAACCCGCAAATCCGCAGGCGCCCGTAACCAGAACGACCCTGTTTGGCTCATCGACCATGCTCAACCTTTCCCGTACGCCTCAGCCGGGAGTATGCGAATCTATTCCACACCGTTTCCTGAGGCTTCTTAAAAAATTTTATAGTATACCCCGCTGAATAGCAACGATGCCGCAAGAACCAGGAGAACCGGGCGAACGAGGTACGCATAGGAATGGAGCAGCCGCGCATTGAAGTACTTTACCGTCACCACGAGACAAATGTGCACCGGTGACAACAGCATGCCCGCATAGCCAAACGCGTAGGCGAACATTGTTGTTGCCGCAAGGGTGTTGAACGACGGCTGCGCTCCAAGAAGGCCGAACACCAGGGGAAAAGAGGCTCCCACAAATCCCACGGCGACTCCGGTAACCAGACCTGCCACAAACGGCAGAGTCGCGATCACCAGAATCAGAGGTATTCCGAACGCGAAAAGCTCATCCTGCATCATCGACACCAGCGTTGCGCTATCTGCCCCTATCGGCATTTTCAGAGTTCCCGAGAACATCTGCACCCCAACAATGACGACAATCAAACCCATTGTCTTGCCGGTAAATTGTTTCCTGAGCGTTGAGATCGCAAGGGCAGGGGTAGAGCGAAACATCATAAATAGAGCTATGAACAGCCCCACGATCATACCGACAAGGTTCGGCATCGGTTTGGCCAATCCGGTAGCCGGCAGAAAAACTGAGCCGGCAATGGTCGTAAGTACCAGAATAAGAATGGGTGAAATGGTTGCTGCGATCTCAGCCGGTTTCGGACGGACCGGATCGGAACTACGGCCTTCGGAGGGGATACTTCGGAGAATGAAAAACCAGCCAGCGAAGATAGCCGTCACCGAGACCGGCATCATGAGCAGAAGATAGGTCGCGGCCGGAAGGTGAGAATAGGTAATCGCCAGAATGACTCCCGGGTACAACGGCCACCAGTATTCCCAGATGTGGCGGAACCAGTAGTTCAAAATAGCCTTGAACTCCGGAGGATACTCTTGTTTCGTCTGTATCGACTCGACCAGCGGGGCTGAGACCAGTGCCCCGCCGGGCATCGGCAGCAACCCGACCAGCGCCGGCAGCCCTCCGAAAAGCATTCGTTTGCTTGTCAGCCACGCTTCCAGTGCATCGACCGTACGTTTCATTCTGCCGGTGGCGTTCAGAGCTGTGGTGAAGAACAAAAGGAGAAATACCACTACGTAGAGCAGAACGTTTTCGAACGCCACAGCCGAAATCGCAAGTCGGCCCATTCCTTCGCCGCCGGTCCCAGTCCACAGAGTCAGCCCGGCAGCGCTCAGAATGATCGATACTCCCAGAGGAAAATTCAACCGATACAGGATCAGAATCGCGCAGAACGCGGTTACGACTTTCGCAAACGAGGGCACCTCAAGCAATGAAAACAATACCTTTTCTCTCCATTTATTCAAACATCCATTCGACGGCAGCGAGTGAATATACCACTTGTGGAGATCAAGGGAACAGGCGGGACGGCTATTGGGCGAGGCCGTGTGCCAGTCTTCGTGCAAACCGCCGAAACTGCCACTTCAGCAGCATGAAATGGGGGGCCGCACCCTTTCGGTTGAGTGATGCCTCCTGGCGGTACTCCACAATGCTTCCTCCGTTGTGCCCGCGGTCAATGGTATAGTAGACATCAATGCTGACCGGGGATGGTATGGCGGGCCAGTTATGCCGAAAATGAACCAGAGCGACGGCGATACTGTCGGTATCCGGAAAAGGTGTTCTACGGACCCTCGATGTACCGCGATAAGTGAAATAACTGAAAGCAGTCACGATATCACTGAACGTATCACCGTGCTCGACGTACACGGTATCGGCCGCCGAGTTGAGAGTCTTCACAAACTCCGGGGCGAGTAGACGCTGAAAAGCGGAATCGGGCGAGAGCGCACAGGGAATGGCAATAGAACATTCATAGGAATTGGAGTCACGTACAAACATAAAATCGAATTCCGATGCACGACTGGGAGCACTCAGGAAAACGATTAGAAAAAGCAGGCCCCACATGGCTGTGGTCCGGGGCAAGTGCCGTTGTATATCTGGAAAACCTGATTTTTTCTGTCTCACGTATACAACCAATGTCTCTGCGAGTACAACAAAAGAGTGTGATTAACAACTATTATATAGACTTCTTGCCCCGACCTCAAGCGCATTGGAGGCCGTCATAAGATAACCCCTCATTCTCCGACCGACCGACTTTCCCACACCGGTAATTACGCCTGGCTCTTACCGATAGATGTCACTGTAATTGTAGAAGAGAATTTCGTGCCGGCCTTGAAAAGTGACGAGGAACGAACGAGGCATTGAAAACCCGGGGCAGCCGGGCGTATTTGTCGGCCGACAAAACCCGCCCAATTCAGTCGCGAAGAGATACGGGGGGCTGAAGTATTTCCATCCAGATGATACCCTGCTGAAGATCGGATGAGGGAAGCCTCTTCCTTACGTCGGCAGCGATCGAATATGCATCGGAGACTGCCGGGATCGTGGTTGCGCTTTTCTGTGTCGGGGTAAGCGTTTCGATCGGCGCGTATTCGGATGCGCCGGTGTATTTCGGTTTTTCTCGTCGACGGAGTTGTTTACGTTTATCTCCCTGCTGCTCTTCCGCTCGTCGCATTCTCTCCTCGGTGGATTCAGGAATGGGAGGCGGTGATGTTCGCCGTTTTGGTTCCCGGGTATCGCTTCGGGGATCGCCGAGCGGCTGAGTGGTTCCTTCCTCGGAGATTTCCTCCAGCCCGCGACGCAGTTTCTCCATGAGGGTTTCGACAGGATTTTCGTCCTGGTTTGGAGGCTGCACCGGCTTTCCCGTTTGCGGGTTAGTCGGTGCCTGCTCACGACGCGCCTGCTTCTTCTTCTGATTTGCCACCGCAGCCAGAATGGCCCAGACAATCAGCAGAAGCAGAGGAGTTATTGACTCAAAGAAGTCCATATGCACCTATTGGCTATTGTTGGTCCTGGCCCTTGTTACCCTTTTGATCGGGTTGCCCCCCGATTGAGTTACGCATTTGGGTGTCGGCACTTATGTTTTTCATCTTGTAATAGTCCATAATTCCCAGTTGGCCTTTTCGGAATGCCTCGGCCATTGCAAGCGGGACTTCAGCTTCCGCCTCGACAACTTTGGCGCGCATTTTCTGAACATTTGCCTTCATCTCCTGCTCGGCGGCAATAGCCATTGCTCTACGCTCTTCCGCCTTGGCCTGCGCGATTTTCTTGTCTGCTTCGGCCCGGTCTGTTTCAAGCTCGGCCCCGATATTCTTACCGACGTCTACATCGGCGATATCAATCGACAGGATTTCGAAAGCAGTGCCCGAATCGAGTCCCTTTTGGAGAACCCGTTTCGAAATCATGTCGGGGTTCTCGAGAACCTCTTTATGGGTCACGGCCGAGCCGATTGTCGTTACTATTCCTTCTCCCACACGGGCGAGAATTGTGTCCTCGCCGGCGCCACCAACGAGCCGGTCGATATTGGCGCGAACCGTCACACGTGATATCGCTTTGAGCTGAATACCATCCTTTGCGACCGCAGCAACAAGCGGGGTCTCGATTACTTTGGGATTGACGCTCATTTGAACGGCTTCGAGAACGTTTCGTCCGGCGAGATCGATTGCGGCGGCACGGTTGAGTGGAAGCGGGATATTTGCCTTGTCCGCGGCAATAAGAGCCTGAACAACACGCATCACATTTCCGCCGGCCAGATAGTGAGACTCAAGCGCATCGGTGTCGAGGTCAAGACCCGCCTTCCCCCCCATGATCTTTGTTTCGACAATCAGTTTCGGCGGCACCTTCCGAAACCGCATGAATACGATATTCAGAAGTCCGACTTTCGCTCCCGATACCAGCGATTGAAACCAGAGGGATAGAGCCGAGAAAACAAAGAAGAAAACGACCAGTACTAATATGGCAATAATAATGCCGACGACCGTAAAACTCGGATTCATGACGTCCGCCTTTCCTGTGAGACTTTATGCATTGTCGTCGTCCGGTTTCAGGACAACTATCCGATTTCCGCTTACCTGGGACACTGTGATTTTGCTTCCGCTCTCAATATAGTCGCCGCCGGAGACGACGTCGTACTTTTTCCCTTCAATAAGAGCGCGACCGGCGGGGCGCAGGTCGGAGAGAACTTCACCGGTCTTGCCCAATAGAGCTTTGTGGCTTTCATCCTGTGAGGATACCCCGGCGGAACTGGACATTTGTGCCGCAAGCGCAACCGGAGAACGCGCAAGGATTTTCATTCCGATAACAATCAGTATCGGGATGAGAATGATATCGCCGACCACGAAAAACACGCCCACCTCAGGTGAGACATTGCGAAACACGTGGTAGATTGAGTACCCGAATGCGCCCAATGCGGCAATCGTGAGTACTCCTCCCGAGGGAAGAATGAACTCGGCGATAATCACCGCAATTCCAACAAGCTGCAGTACGACGGGAAGAATCAGCTCAGCTATCATCCGAAGTGTCCTCTTGAACGATAATACGGTTACCCGAGATCTGAACGATGATTACTCTGGTACCCGTGGAAATGTATTCACCCTCGGTGATAACATCGAAAACCTGCCCGGAAAATTTCGCAAAGCCCGATGGACGCAGGGTTTTGGTTACCACCCCCGTATCCCCAACATGCACCGGGGATACGTCTTCGTCGGTTGATCGCGCGCCCTGCAAACTGGCGGAGAGGTATGGTCCGGGCACAACTTGTGCCAGTCGTGGAAAAAGATATCGGAAAGCGGCGACTACCAGAAGAAGTGATCCGGCGAGGCTTGCCAGCACAAACAAAATATTGCGCTGCAGCAGGTCGGCTTCCCAGGGAAGATTCGGGTCGGGAAGCACGAAATCCTGAAAGGAGAGCACCAATCCGGCAGCTATCACGGCCATTCCGGAGATGCCGGCAATGCCGAATCCGGGTATGACAAATATTTCAAAACTCAGCAGTATGATACCGAGGACTATGAGAATTAGCTCCGTGTAGTCGGCCAATCCGACCATATACTGCCGTCCCCAGACGAGTCCCAGACACACAATTCCGATAATACCCGGCAAACCAAACCCGGGGCTTCGTATCTCGGCAAGAACCCCGGATATGCCGATCAGCAGGAGAATTCCCGAGATGCCTCCCAGGAATCCGACAAAATCCTCCGACCAGCTCTTGTCGATGGATACCACTTCGCGAACCGGGAGATTGAATTCTTCGATCATTTCATCGATATTCGCCACCGTTGCCGAGGAAAAACCGAGCTCTCGGGCTTCGACCGCGTTCATGGTCAGAAGTTCTCCGTTTGATACAACCGTTTCTCGAGACTGGATTTGATTCTTGCGGGAAGGACTCAGATCTGCATAGGCGAGTGAATCAAGGTAGAGCACCGTATCCGGGAACGTTAGACGGTATACAACCATTTCGGCGGTTACCATGCTTTCGGCAAGGCTCGAAGGATATCCACCGTGACGAGCCAGAGCACGGAATTTTGCTCGAAGTGGTGACTGGAACTTTTCACCAAGCATCTTGGGGCCTTCGCTCGAAACGGCGATGGGAGCGCAATCCCCAATCGTGGTGTTTCGGCGCATGGCAAGGCGTTTGCCGGCGAGCGCAATGAGAGCACCGGCGGAGATCGCTTTGGTTTCGACAAACGAGATCGTGGGTATGGATTCTGGAATGTTGAGCAAGGTGTCGACAATCTCGAAGGCAGCATCGACACGACCGCCGAAAGTGTCCATCTTGAAAATGATCAGAGGATTATCGTAAGTGAGTGCTTCTTTAACGGCGCGACTTATATACGCGGCCATTCCGGGATCAACATTGCCCGAGACCGGCACGACGACGGCTGTGTACAGGGAATCGGGCTTTGCCGTACCGATTGTATCCTGTGCAGAGGATGCCCAGATTGAGAGCAGGAGAATTGCGGCGAGTAGCTGTTTCATAGCCATACAATATTGATTCCGGCAAAGGGGTTGTCAAATCGTTTAACATGAGTCGGCTGCAGCTTTGCCCTCCAGGGGCAGTTTTAACTATTTTGTTGACATCGCTAACAACAAATCTTATCCGAATGGGGTCGGAGAATTTATGCTTGGATATAAGAATGCGTTCGGCTATCCCAATGTTCTTGGAATGATTATGGCCGGTGGAGAGGGTTCCAGACTTCATCCGCTTACTCTGGAGCGAGCGAAACCCGCGGTTTTCTTCGGCGGAAAGTATCGCATAATTGACTTCGTCCTCAACAACTTCATCAATTCGGGCATTTTCAAGATCAAGGTTCTGACTCAGTTCAAGTCCGATTCACTCATTAAGCATCTAACCACCGGGTGGAATCTGAATCGCATGCTCGGGCAGTATATCGACCCGGTTCCGGCTCAAATGCGGACAGGACGAAACTGGTATTTGGGGACCGCCGATGCCGTGTTTCAGAACCTGAATCTTATCGAAGACGAAAATCCCGACTATATCGCGGTTTTTGGTGCGGATCATATCTACAAAATGGATATTTCCCAAATGCTGGATTTCCATCGACGAGTCGGCGCAGTCGGTACTATTGCCGCCATGCCGAAACCCGTTGAAGAGGCTGCCGGTCAGTTCGGGGTTATTGAGGTCGACTATAACTGGCGAATGATAGGATTCGAGGAGAAACCGGCGAATCCGCGACCGATTCCGGGAAATCCACAGATGGCACTTGTTTCAATGGGTAACTACGTTTTCAACAGGAATTTTCTCGTCAGAGAACTCTATAACGATGCGTCGGTGAATGAGTCCTCACACGATTTCGGCAAGGATGTGATACCGAAGATCTATCCGGATTATCCGCTGTATGTGTACGATTTCACGAATAATCGGATTCCGGGAGAAACTGCAGAGCAGAGTTGCTATTGGGAAGATGTGGGAACTCTGGACGCCTATTACGCGGCGAATATGACATTAAGGGATGTCGTTCCGGAAATAAATTTGTATAATGAAAACTGGCCGATCCGAACGGCCCCCGGTCAGACGCCGCCGGCGAAATTCGTGTTTTCCGGTGTGGGTGAAACGGGACGGCGGGGAGAAGCGCTTGATTCGATAGTATCGGGGGGCTGCATCATCAGCGGAGGAACGGTGGTTCGCTCGGTCCTTTCTCGAGGAGTACGGGTACACAGCTATGCACAAGTTGAGGATTCCATCCTCTTGAAAGATGTCGAGATCGGGGAGAATTGTGAGATCAAAAAAGCGATTGTCGACCGTGAGGTCCGGGTACCGGCGGGAACGAAAATCGGATTTGATCCCGAGGAGGACAAAAAGAAGTATCACGTAACGGAGTCGGGTATCACGATACTTTCGAGGCCAAGACGCCGATTCAGGTGATATCGTGGTCTTTTCCTTGATGCAATCTGTGACCGAGTAACATTTTTACAACCGTAGTCGTTATAGATACTGAACGTGTAAGACAGTTTTTCATACCTGTTATACCTTTTTCGGGTATGCTTCGTCCAAAAACGCGGAAGTGCGGTTTTTTCTTGAACTACCAATTTCTTAAAGCGGTTAAACAATCGTGAGTGAAGAGGTATCTCTGGAACGAAAACATACAAGGGCAAGGCCCAAAAAGCAGGCCGGGTTTATGCCGACACGCGCAGAAACACTGTATTTCCGTGATATAAACCGCTACAAGGTACTTACGGACAAAGAAGAGCGTGTTCTGGTCAAAGCGGTTCAAGAGGAAAAACCCGGTGCCTCGGATAAACTGGTTACCAGTAACCTTCGCTTCGTCGTGAGCGTTGCTCGACGGTATCGCGGGCGGGGACTGAGCTATCTGGAACTCATCAATGAAGGTAATATAGGTCTTCTGAAAGCCGCCAAGCGTTTCGATATGAACATGAATGTGAAGTTCATATCCTATGCGGTATGGTGGATTCGCCAGTCAATCCAGAAAGCTCTGTTTGAGCAGGCCGGCACCATTCGAATCCCTCCCAATAAAGTAGCCCTCGTAAACAAATTCAAGCAGGCACTTGACAAAAACTGCGGAGATTACCACAAAACAATCTCTATGGAGCAGTTCAAGAGCAAAGAACATGAGATTGTCGATGTCATGGACAAGCTTCGTGGTATTTCGCTCGATGCACCGATCGGCTCGGATAATGAAGAAGACAGCGGCAAGACCATGCAGGATGTTCTCGGAGAGGCGCCGGATCAAGACGGTGAAAACGAGCGCAGAGAGCTGGCCAATATCATAGACAGCGTGATGCAGAACGTCACCAGCCGCGAGGAACGCATTCTTCGGATGTACTACGGGCTGAACTTCTCCCGGACATTCACTCTCGAAGAAATCGGAAATGAGTTGAAATTAACCCGTGAGCGTGTTCGACTTATTCGGGATCGTTCACTGCGAAAACTGTTCAAGAACCCGACATCTCGGGCAAAACTGTATCCGTACGTGAACAGTTCTTCCGAATAAAACAGCCCCGAAACGTTCTTATTGTAACCCTCACCGGTGGAGTATAGGTTCGCGGAAATACTCCCGTAGAAGGGCTCTCGGTGGGCTTCATATATAAACATAAGTTTCTCATCTTGCTGGTCCTTCTCGGATTGGCGTACTTCCGATATAATCCCTCCGGCAAGTTTGGAATGCAATTCCAGAACATTACGGTATTCGATCGAGTACCAATCACTTTTTTTGATCTCTACATTAACCCGCGGGGACGTCGGAAGATTATAGAGAACATTTCCGATGAGCGGATCGTGTCGGGAGCATGCCGGGACATCAAGGATGATCTCGATGTTTATGGAGAGTCCGGAATGATTCTGCTGGTCGGCACCGGGACCGGCAAAAAACTGTTCTCAACGCATGACTTCGAAGACTGTCGCGATTTGCATCGGTACGGCGATATCAGAGAATTGGACACGGAAAGG
>CAZEMW010000030.1:0-2271 GCA_964513105.1 uncultured Fibrobacterota bacterium | reverse complement strand
GTCCTGTACAATACCCTGGTAGACAGCGGTGTGCCCGTCGCCGCGATAATGAAATTGCGCGGCGACTGAATCCGGTCTTTACTCCGTCTGTCCGACTCGTCGGACCAGTCGGACAGGCTGATTTCAGGAAATAACTTTTCTGAAATCAGCCTCTGAAAGAACATCTATTCCAAGTTCACGCGCTTTTTCCAGTTTGGACCCCGAATCCTCTCCGGCCACTACATAACTTGTTTTCTTACTCACCGAAGAAGTAACACGTCCTCCCTTCGACTCGATAAGACGAGTCGCCTCATTACGCGTGTACCCTTCGAGAGAACCGGTGAGAACGAACGTGGAGCCCTCCAATGGTCCTTCACGGCTCTCTTTTTTTCGTCCGGTGGTGTTTACTCCGTGTTTTTTGAGAGATTCGACCAGTTCCCGGTTCTCCGGACGGTCGAAAAAGGCACGCACGCTCCTTGCCATTGCCGGTCCCAATCCTTCAATCTCTTCCAGATCCTTTTCGGACGTGGAAAACAGCTCGGTGAGATCATTCACGTTCTGTGCAAGAAGCCTGGCTGCCTGCGTCCCAATCATCTGAATGCCCAACGCGTGGATAAGCTGATCGGTGGGATTTTTTCTGGATGCCTCTATTGCGGCGATAATGTTCTGCGCCGACTTTTTCCCCATCCGTTCAAGCCCCACAAGTTGGTCTTCACTCAACGCATACAGGTCCGACGGAGACCGTACCAGCTCGTTGTCAATGAGCTGTTGCAGAAGCGAAGGTCCCAGTCCGTCGATATTCATAGCCGTCCGCGATACAAAATGTTCCAGAGACGCAAATCTCTGCGCCGGGCATCCGACATTCAAACACCTGAGTGCGACCTCATTCTCCGGGTGCTCAAGTTTGGAACCGCACGACGGACATTTTGAAGGAGGGGTGAAAGCTCTGGAGTTCTTTGGTCGTTTCTCGGTGATAACGGTAACTACTTTGGGAATGATTTCACCGCTTTTCTCTACCTCGACCGTATCCTTTTCCCGAACACCAAGACGATCGATCTCATCATAGTTGTGGAGCGTTGCATTCCGAATGGTGGTACCTGCCAGGAATACGGGGCTGAGTCGGGCAACAGGCGTTACCACGCCTGTTCTTCCGACCTGCGCATCTATTCTCTCGACAACCGTCCGGGCCCTGTCCGGAGCATACTTATAGGCGATCACCCATCTCGGCGCTTTTGCGGTCGAGCCCAAAGAGTTCTGTTGGGAAATCGAGTCCACTTTCACAACCACGCCGTCCACCGGAAAATCAAGCTTATGGCGATCTTCCTGCCACTTGTCGCAATATTTCAGGATGTCGTCAAGCGAGGTGAATACCTTTGAGTGGGATACCGTGCGAAACCCCATGTCTTCGAGAGTTCGAAGATTCCCGTGATGATTTTCTATGTGCTCCTGAGAAATTAGATTGTAAGCCGCAAAGCTCAGATTCCTTCGAGCCGTTTCCCGGGGATCGAGCAGCTTCATTGTGCCTGCGGTGCTGTTCCGAGGATTCTGAAGCGTTCGTTTTCCTTCCTCTTCGAGCCGACGGTTCAGTTCCTGAAACCGACCAAAGGCCATGTAAACCTCCCCGCGTACCTCAAAGGATCCTTTGGAGTCGGTAGACAGTGGGATAGACCGGATAGCCCGGGCATTCAGAGTTACGTCGTCACCGGTGGTACCGTTTCCCCGTGTAACCGCCCGTTCAAACGTCCCGTCTCGAAAGTGGAGAGAACAGGCCACTCCGTCGATTTTCAGCTCACAGACAAAACCTGGCTTCTCACCCTTGATTCGTTCCGTCGTTCTTCGGAACCATTGTTTCAGTTCTTCGGCCGAATAGGTGTTGTCGATGCTCATCATCGGCACGCTGTGCCGCACCTTTGGAAACCCCTCGGCGAGATCGCTGCCCACTCGTTGGGTAGGGGAATTCGGGGTAACCAGATCGGGGTGCTTTTTCTCAAGTTCCACCAGCTCGTTGTAGAGTGCATCGTATTCCCGGTCGGACACGAGCGATTCGCCGCGACCGTAATAGGCGGCGTCATATTTGGAGATCCGTTTGCGGAGCTCGTCAATCCTCTTCTCATCCGAAGAACTGCTCATTGTCTTCCTTCCATCGCCTGAATCAACCCCGATGCAATACCTGGATTCTGAAAAAGATACAAGAAAGCCACCACAAGGCGAAAGATGTGCCAATCCGAGGGTGATTTGCCTCCGTTTATCCCTTTCTGTCTTCTCAGGACGGATGAGGCAATACTCTCGGTT
>CAZEMW010000029.1:10641-12948 GCA_964513105.1 uncultured Fibrobacterota bacterium | reverse complement strand
AAACTCAACAGCTTGAATGGAAGTGGTCGGCATCGTCGGATTCGGGTGACATTATTCGAACCGCTTTGATACAGGATACCATCCTCGCAGCCGCAGTCACCTTCATGGATCCCTCCCCTGATTCAAGCGTAATGAGAGATTATATCTGGAACAAAAGTTCGGCCCGCGGCTATTTTGCCGACCTGAAAAAAATTGTCGGACTGCGTCTTACCGACGGTGAACTGCAGTGGACACAAGCCAACTTCGGCATGGACCGGGTAGACGGCTTCCATGAACTGGTTGCGGGTACCAACGGAAAATTCCTCGCCATCAAATCTGAAGGGGACACCAAATACTATTGCATCGATGCTCACACCGGTGCAATTGACTGGACTAAGGAGCCGGATCACGGCTCTCAGTACAGTGGGTATCGGGGTAATGCCGTCTCGTTGAGAGACGAGAATATGTTCGCATTTATTAATCATAACGGATTTAGCACGATAAAAATGGACGACGGAGCAACGGTTGGAAATGGAGGGGTCAATCACTGGGGGTCGTGTCCAACCGGCACTATCACTCCCAAGTACTGGATTTCGCGATACTATTTCGGCTCCGCTTCCGATTTGAAGACAGAACTCCCTAAAGACCACGATGCTCGACTGGTCACGCTGGGAGGTTCGGGTTGCAACATGTATCCGATCGTCGGCTACGGCGCATACTATTACATGGGTGGACGGTGCTCCTGCCGCAGAGGCATTCCGTCTCAGTCTTGCGCTATTCAGGTGAGCCCGAAACCGGTTGTCGACGATGACCAACGTCTTTCTACCGCCGTCGACGGGGGCCTTATAGCCGATGAACTCTCTACTCAGACAAAGGCACGGGAGTCGGTAGTAGGGAGTGACTGGGGGCCGTCGTCGCTTGGTAGCTATATGCCGGTATCCGAGATCACGTGTGAAAAGCCGGAGAAAGAGTTCCTCTGGTCCGGTGAAATTTACGACAAATGGCGTAAGGCCCCGGCATGGACTGGAATGGGCCGTACGCAGACCCAGCCGGTTACCGCGGGCGATCTCACCCTTGTTGCTCATGTGCATGAACACCGGCTCACCGCCACAAAGACCGGAGAGGTTGTCTGGAATTACGTTGCCGGATCGCGCATTTCCGGTGAGCCAGTGTCCGACGGAACAAGGGCATACTTCGGCTCCCACGACGGATATGTCTACGCGGTCAATCTGTCCGACGGATCGCTTGCCTGGAAATTCATGGCCGCGCCTATGGAACGGCGGATGAATGCATGGAACCAGATAGAATCCTGCTGGCCGGTGTTCGGTGTCGCTCTGGCCGAGGGGAAGCTTTATGCCACAGCCGGCAGGCTGGCAAAGCTCGAGCAGGGCGTTCACGCCTACTGCCTTGACGCATCAAGCGGAGACATTGTCTGGCACGTAAAAAATATCAGCGGCTATGCCACTAAGGAAGCTGTCACTCAAGCAAGACACAAAAGCCATTCGGACTGCGATCCAGAGCGATTCAACATGGCTGATATACAAAACGCTACATCCAGTTTTGTGTTGAATGACGTCCCTATTCTCGAAGACGGCCTGCTAAAGGTACATGAGTGGTCGGTTGATATCGATAATCCCACCGACCTGCTTATCTGGCAGGACGGCGTGGTTGCATCCAGGGAAATACCCCGATCCAAAGACGCCATGCGTCCATACCGGGCGAAACTTGGGAAGCTTATGGAGGTGCGGAACGGGCTCGTCTACGTGACAGATCTTGGTTCCGAACCGTTCCGTATCGGCCTTACCGATGCTGCCGGTCGATCTATTGTAAGCCTGACAAAAGAAAACACCAAACGAGTAGACCTCGGACTCAGAGATCTTCCGGACGGAGTCTATTTTGCCTGGATTCAGATCGGCAAGGAGAAGCAGGCGGCCAAGGTCCGTTTGATTTCTCGATAAATCCCGAGTCGGTTCTCAAACTGGGAAACCTTTGAAGGAAGTACCCAGTCCCCATTTGCGCCGCAAGTGCTCCGCATTTGCGGCGCAAACTATACGCGGGCCTCTTTTTGTAACTCAAGCCACCACAACCGTCGACTTCAGGAGCAGTGGAATCAGGATGGGGGCGACGCGTTTCTGTTTGAAGTAATGGAGTATTACGAACCTAAGGAAATCCCCACGGAAGGATATCGGTCGGGCCTGAAAAGCCGTGAACAGTACCGGCGCAAGAAGCTTCTAAGCTGAGACATTCACTCGAGGAGAACCGGGCAGCTCAGGTGAAGGCTGGTGGTTAGAGGGCTTCTTGAAGGGTACGAACCTCACCGGCTGTAGT
>CAZEMW010000029.1:4491-10631 GCA_964513105.1 uncultured Fibrobacterota bacterium | reverse complement strand
CCCCAGCACGCCGCCCAGAATTTCAATGGCCTTCAGCTCCTTTGCCGCTATGGCGTAGATAATTGATTCCAGCTTTGAAAGGTCGAAACTCTCTACCTTCTCCCGTACGATATCCCTGAAGTTTATTCTTTCTTCCATTTTTTCAAACAGTTCTTCAAGAACCCCGGGAAGAACTTTTCCCAGCTCTTCTCGAAGCATCTCCCGTATACCGCCGGCGGCCTCTCCGGAAAGCATCATGGCCACAAGCGGGTTTCCTCCCATGACCTTGGCGAGGAGTTGATCGATTTTCCCCATAATGACATCGAGAAGGTGATTATGAAACCCTTCCGTGCTTACCGCCGCGTGAATGTCCTTGTGTGAGAGCAGTTCGGTCTCAACCGTTTCGCCGATTTTCCGTGCGAGATCACTCTTGCGCTTTGGAATCAATCCCATAATCTCAAATCCGAGAATATGCACCGGCCGACGAGGTCGGAAGATCATTTTCACGGCAAGAAAGTTGGTTATCCACCCAATTAGTGCTGAAACGATCGGAATAAGCGGAAGAATATAAACCGAAGAGTCCATAGTTTTTTCTTTGTATCACCTGGGGAAAAGGGAACACGCGAAGCTTGCGCCGGAGTCGGCGATCGAAAAATACCTATGAGCACACCGCAGTGCCAAGAATCCGGGCTTCGCAAAAGCACCTGATGCTCGCTCTCGACTGCGAAACTTGGGTTAGCGCTTAACCCGATCCCCTGGTGTGGTGTCCGACAATTGGGGTGAATTCAGGCGAGGAGAATACGAGAGACCGGTGTACCCCCTTCGAGCGCGTACGTCTTTCTTGTGATTTACGGATCATCGCCAGAATATCATTCTGCCGGGTGCGGACATACCGTAGATAGCCGCGGAACGACTCTATGAAAAGCAGTAACTGCACCACCTGCGCAGGATGAGTTCGTCCTTTTCGAACAAGATCAAACGCGGCCCACAGGAGCGACATTCCTTCGCGCCCTCCCCCGAGCACGAGTTGTCGAAAAAGGAATCCCAATGACCGGAACTTGACCTTCACGGGGACCGGTATTTTCGCCGTCCCAAATGCCCCGGTCTGCAATGCTGTCGTTATTTTGACGGCGATGCTTTTGTAAGAGTATATTTGCTCGTATGTTTCGAGACACTTGAGAAACATATCTTCACGAGAAATGTTTTTGTAAACCATCGAAGGATACATCCCGTTGCACACCGATGTGTCTTCGGCGCAGATACGATTCCGGGCTTTCATTTCACAATAGAGATCGGTACCCGGATACGCGCTGAGAGCGTTAAGCATGACCAGGTTAAGCCCGGCGTCTTCGGTGAACCGACGTATTCGGTCAAACTCCTCCACCGTATCCGAGTCGAATCCGACAACGAACGAACCAATGACGTGTATGCCCAAGGCGTGCGCGTTTTCGACTCCTTCTTTGTATCTGCCGACGGTGTTGTGATATTTCGCGGTCTCCGCAAGAGAGCCGGGATTCAGGGACTCGAATCCCACAAGAATAGAAGTGCAGCCCGCCTTGGCCATAAGATCGAGGAGGTCCCGATCGAGAATGGTCTCCAGGCTGGCCTGACAGGTCCAGAACCGACCAAGGGGTATCAGCTTTTCCATTAGTTCGCGGGCATATTGTTTATTCGCTGTCAGGTTATCGTCGGCGAACGCGATTTCTCCCGGAGGTAGCGAGGAGATTTCCTCCACAACATTGTCCAAATCCCGATATCGCTGCTGTTTCCCGAAAAGATGTCGAACGAGACAAAAATTGCATCCGTAAGGGCATCCCCGTGAAACCTGCACCCCAAAGGTCAGCACCTGGTCCGTCTCTATGAGATCCCACCGGGGAACCGGGCTTTTAGTGAAGGGAAACGGCTGGGCTCCTTTATATATAGCCTTGAGCTCGCCCTTTTCAAAATCGGCCAAAAGAGACTCCCATACCGATTCGGCCTCCCCAATTACCACAGAATCAGCGTGCTTCGAAGCTTCGGCGGGCTCAAAACTGACCGAAGGCCCCCCCATGATAACCGGTATATTGCGTTTCCGAAAGGAATCGGCCAGTTGATAGGCTCGCCGCAGATTCGTTGTGACCGCAGTGATACCGACGAGGTCCGGTTTTCGCTCAAATTCAAGGGTACTCAACTGCTCATCAACTATCTCAACGGCATACTCCGGAGGCGTTAGAGCCGCCAGAAGCGGCAAGGCCAACGGCACCGAAGACGTTTTCTTGCCCATAACACGACAGACCTCTTCAAGATCCCAGTTATACCGAAATGTCCTCCCGGGGTTGATCAGAAGGAGTGAACGTCTTTTTGGGTCTTTCATAACTTGTTGTTCCAACGATACTTAAAGACTAGTTCCACTGGTCCCGAACAGGCCCTGTATGGTGCAGGTTTCATAAGATCCGCTCCCAACCTCGACGGTTCGGGTAGAGAGAACAAAATAGCCGTGGGAGGGGGTAGAATCAAGGCGGCTTCTCCGAGGTCGATCTTCACTGCACAAAAATTGCTAGTACAGGATACTTTCGTTCGGAACCGCTACCCGGAAAGGATGTGCATATGCCGCAACAAGCGTCAGTACTGATTGTCGACGACGAAGCAGCGATTGCGTTTGCGCTTGAGAGAAAGCTGAAAGCCGTTGGATAGACGGTTTGTGGTATGGCCTCCTCCAAGGATGAGGCGGTTGCCCTGGCACGACAAGCGAATCCGGACTACATAATTATGGATATTCGGCTCAGCGGGGAAGGTGACGGTATTGATGCCGCTCGGGAGATCATGAGCACAAACGACACCAACGTCATCTTCATCACGGGCTATTCCGGGGGTGGTGTCAAGGAGAGGGCTATGGAATTGAATCCTCACGCCTACCTTGTGAAGCCGGTCAAATCCACGAAACTGATTTCGTTAATGCAAAACACCCATAAGGGTGCTATATGAAAACGATGATCCGCAGGGAGAGAATATGAAACATCCGAAGGTAGCATTGATCGGCGCGGGGAATATTGGAGGACAATTGGGATATCTCGTTGCATCGAGAGGACTTGCGGATACCGTTCTGATCGATGCTCCCTCGAAAGAGGGGGTAGTTCGCGGCAAAGCCATGGACATTCGTCAGGCCTGCGCTCAAACAAATGCCGATGTTACGGTAACGGGGAGTTCGGATTTGGATGACATCGCCTCTTCGGATGTCGTGGTGGTCTCGGCAGGCAAACCACGAAGTCCCGGAATGAAGCGACATGATTTGATTGAGGAGAACATTCCGATAATCCGGTCCATCGCTCACCAGATCGCCGCTCTCGCGCCGAATGCGGTGGTTATTACGGTTACAAACCCACTCGACGTCTGCAGTTACATTATGCTGAAAGAGACCGGTTTTGCCTCCGGCAAGGTCATCGGAATGGCCGGTACACTTGACAGTGCCCGGCTCCGGCTTTTCATAGCACAAGCAGCCTCGTGCAGCGTTCGAGACGTTAACGCTCTTGTGCTCGGCAGCCATGGTGACCTGATGGTTCCGCTGGTGTCTCATTGTTCGGTAAACGGAATTCCGATTACCGAGTTGCTTGAGCAAACACAAATAACCGATGTGGTCGAGCGTACCCGGAGAGCGGGAGGTGAAGTCGTTTCATTGATGGGCACCAGCGGTTACTTTTGTGCGGGCGAAAGCATCTATGAGCTGATTGAGAGCTGTATCAGGGATGAGAAGCGTGTTGTTCCCTGTTCGGCATATCTATCCGGTGAATACGGGCACTCCGATATCTTCATGGGCATGCCGGTAATAATCGGTACCGAAGGCGTGGAAAGCATTGTTCAGATACGGATGAGTGAGGATGAGTTAAAGGCTCTCGACAGGAGTGCATCATACATCCGCGAAATGATAAACCATGCGACAACCGTTTCCTGAAGCCCACTTCCCTGCAAGGAGCGAATGAGGAAACGACCTTTGATTCGTGGTTTATTGGAGCAGCAATTTGCAGCGTTTAGACTGTTTGTCCGACAAACCCACGCTTCATTTTCCCGCTGTATGATCGGGAAAACGGCGAGGTACCCGGCTTTGCCGGCTTAGACTGTACTTGCCCCTGCTTCCCAGCGTCACCGTACCGCAGGACTGCAGTGGACAGGGGTATACGCAACCTGGAGGAATTCAGCAGGCTACCATCCGACATAAAGGAGGCGGCAACCCTTTGCAGGCATTGCCGCTTAGACAGCTCATTTGCCGGCCTTGTTGGCAGCCTAGAAAAGGACGCCAATCCGCCCGCCTACTTTGTACGGGGTACTCTCCCCGTCACCGTCAAAATGAAATTTTGTCAAAGCTTCGAGATTCATTTGAGTTGTTGAGAGTCGAAACAGCTGAGCTCCGATTGACGCGCCTGCAACAAACCCAAAATCGGCATCACCTTCACTTGCGATTACCCCCAACCCCAGATCGGCACCGATGAAGGGTGAGACATCCGCGGCTACCGGATAGAAGTTGGCTCCCAGGTTGGCGCTCATGAGAGCCGCCTTACTAAAATCAGTTGTCACGTCGGCCAACCCTTTCACTGCCGCCATTGGACTGACTTCCCAGATGTACCCTCCGTAGAAATCATATGACAGTGGATTGGAATCAATACGGTTCAGCGTGGCCGGGCCGAATCCTCCCATACCAAACCTCTTTGATTCACGCCGATCCTTCAGGGCGTCCTGATCCTCGACTTCAAGGGCATCACTACGGTCGTTTCCATTCGCCTGTTTGCCGCCGTTTTCATATCTTTCGCCGTTCTCGTCACGTGAATGGTCGCGATTTCCCGCACCATTGTCGTGACGAGAATTCGTATCGGGTTTTTCTTCCTGGTATACATTGCCGTCGTTGTCGTAATCGTATCCGCCCGCATATCGTACTTCTTTGCCTTCAGAGAAGGCCACACCTGTTGCAAGTAAGGTTGTCAGAAAGATTCTGCCCAACATATTCTCCTCCTTCTTTACTCTTCAAATTACACATTTCTACTTTGTGATGATTGATACTCTCTACCTACGCTCGTCTGGCGAGGCTCACAATCAAGGATATAACAAAGAGTGTCAGAAAAACAAAGAACAGTATTTGCGCGGTTCCCGCAGCCGCCGACGCAATACCGCCAAAGCCGAAGAGAGCCGCAATCAATGCTACCACCAGAAATATGAGAGTCCATCTAAGTATCATAACTGCCCAACCTTTCCGTCTTATCCTGATCCATCGTTGTTTCACCTTGATATCTGCGCAAAGCCCATGCCACCAAGCATCGGATGAGCGAAACAACCCAGATTTTTCTCTCCTGGATAATGAGAAGAGGGGAGGGGTGCGCATACATTTAGATGTCACTCGTGACATCGGTTGCTTTCTTGCCGCACGCACGCCTTGTCAAAATGCTTTACAATAAGAACCTCACAATTCCCGAACTGTTCCTTTACACCTGAGGGTACCGTCTTTTTCCGCCTATACGATCACGTTCCCCGGAAAAGCCGACCCATTCTAAAAAGCCTTTGCCGGGATATCGGCAAATCAAAGTCGTCCCTTCCGAATCGGGCGAAACGAGATCATTTTTCGATTCTGCAAAAGAGGAAGAGGATCTACCGCTCCTCATAGCGTTGCTCACGCTGGAATCCTCGGGATCTTTGCGGCCAACGACACGCTCCTATTCTCAAGGCAAAATGCAGAGTTCCGCCTCGCAACTTCACCGGCACTTGCCGGATCGGCATAGTGATTGCTATATAGCACTTCACATACTTTGGTTCTAGTATCTGGAGTGTCCTATAACTATTTTCTGAATTGTACCGTCACGGTCTCACTGGTCGAAGACCGGACGAGTTCGATTCACTTTCACCTCAATTGGAGGAGGGGATTATGGCGAGATTCTTGCGACTTCTTACAGCGGCTCTATTCGTTGGTGCTCTGGCGATTACCGGTTGTGAAACCGAAGAGGGGCCGGGCGAACAGATGGAAGAGACCATGGAGGAAACCGGCGAAGCCATTGAAGAGGGAGCCGAGGAAACTGGTGAAGCCGCAGAAGAGGCTACGGAAGAAACCGATGAGACGATGGAAGAAATGGGCGACGAGATGGAAGAAGAATAAGCCTCGCCAAGGCTCTGATATCTCTTATGCGCGTTTTCCCTCTTGCTGA
>CAZEMW010000029.1:3967-4481 GCA_964513105.1 uncultured Fibrobacterota bacterium | reverse complement strand
GAGGTCAATATGCGTTATGGTGACATAATCAAGGTACTTCATGAAAGCGACAGTGCGGACATCAGCTCAATAGAGGAGGCCGAATCCGTGCTTAATGCGTTTTTGGAAACCCTGGGCGAATCGCTTGGTGAACCGGACCAGTTCAGGCTTGCCGCCGAGTTGCCGGAGGGACTGAAAGAAGTATGTACCCGAAGACGAGAGCAACAACCGTTAAACCTGGAGGAATTCTACAAAAGAGTCGGTGCTCGCTCGGGCGAACGTCGGTACGGAGAATCGGTTAGAGTTTCACAGGCAGCCGCCCATGCGGTGCGCAAAGCCGTATCCTCAGGCGAAATTGAGAAGCTTTTATCGGTTCTTCCGGATGAGTTTGAGGAGCTTTTCACGGCCTCGGAAAGAGGGCCTTTGTCGGCGACAACCGAGAACAACCGACGGTACGCGAAAACAAACAAATGATCATCTCAGCACGGTCAGTGCTCGAGGCACAACTTCGAGCACGACCGGGGTTTTCCCTCCA
>CAZEMW010000029.1:0-3957 GCA_964513105.1 uncultured Fibrobacterota bacterium | reverse complement strand
ATGGTATAAATGTCGCCCATGTCGTGAGATCTCGAGGCGCGTAGCCTGAAAACTTTCCGTTTCCGAATACAGCGGGAGCCTCCCCTTGTATAAGTTCCAAAGGTAGGGAATAATGCTCCTGAAACGGCGGCTGGTGAACGCAACTACATCCAGCTTCCCATCATCCATTTCGGCTTGCGGGGCCAATACCATATCTCCTCCGTAGTGTCTTCCATTCCCTATCATGAGAAGATAGGCTTTTCGCCTGCGAGAATCCCCGTCGACGGTATATCTGATAGAATGGTAGCCGTACTCGAACACACTCACGGCGGCCGCGAGTACATATCCCAAGCCACCGAATCTTTTTTTGTATCGCTGCTCGGCTTTGCGCAGTACATATGCATCAAAGCCGATACCGGCGACGGAAGAGAAATAGTGCTCATTTATTTTACCCAAATCAATTCTCCAGGGAGTGCCTTCGGCAATACATTGGCAAGCTCCGTAGATGTCCGAGGGGATATTCAATTCGATTGCGGTGACGTTGGCGGTCCCGAGTGGAATAATTCCCAGCATGGTATTGGATCCGGCCAGTCCGTTTACCACCGAATTGACTGCACCGTCTCCCCCCGCGGCAATAACAAGGTCATACTTTTTTTCCGCACAGCTTCGGGCAAGATCGGCGGCATGCTCGGGGCTTTTCGAGGCAACAACTTCCGGGTTCATCCCCATATCCCGTAGTGCGGTTTCAATCTCGCTGAGAACCACTTCCGGAGGTCTGCCGTTTGAAGCTCCCTGTTTCATGCGGAGAATTCCTTTTGTGAGCCACCGCATCCGCAATCCGCGCCCCGATTTCGCGTTCGCGATCACCATTATCCGGGTAAATTTCCTCGCAGGCGGACGTCGAAGATATCTCTGAGCGGTTTGCGCCTCGCTCTTTCGAGACACCACGTTGACTGCCGAAGGTTCTTTTAAAACGATGACACCGTAGTCCACCTGAGCCCATCCCGGCCGACTGATACCGGCCAATGCCTGCAAAACCCCGTGCGCGGCTCGTCGCGCATGGGGTACCTGAGAAAGCAGGAGGTGCAATGCGTCTGTGACTGATGCATGCGGTTCGCACACCACGAAAGGTGCGGCAACCAGTAATCTGTCGTGATGGTGAAATGTTTTGGCTGATTGGGCTATCGGCCCGGAACCCGGTGTAGTGGCCGGTATTGCAATCGAAAAGCCCCGTGCATGCGCCTTTTCAATAGCGGAATCGATCGTTCTACCGGAAACGAACACCGCATTGCTGAAAATGAAAAGTAATCCTCGCGGATTGCCTGACGAAACCCTCCGAAACGGCATTCCCTCCATCATAACCTTTGCGGTCGCCGACGGAGTTGAGATTCGCTCCGACATGCGGCGAAAAGCGGGGGTTTCTTCGATTGTCTGTGGCCCGACGGCTTTGATGTCCGTAATATAGCGGCTCTTACCGCAGGCGGCGGTCACCCATTCCAATCCGATTCTCCCGTGAACCCGTAGGACCTCCCCGCTTTCCGGGTCACGCTGATCGACAAAGAGCACAACCGCGGTATACTCGGGAATTTGTTTTTTGCGCATTTTCACCATAAAAAACCGTCACTGCTGCGAGGATTGAGATACAGACACGCACCGTACCAGAGCAACTAAGATACCATCTCTTCCTCTCCGACCGCAAGTTTCTTTCATCCCCTTGCGTGGCATAGGGTTTGCGCACTTTATGGGCATCCCATCAGGAAAGGAAGGAGGGACGAAAAATGGTACGGTATGTAAATTGATACTATTGACTAATGAAGTAAGGTCGGTTGTCCAGCAATCTTGGAATTCTATCATCATCAACGGTGTCGTATGTGGTTTTCTGAAGAAACGCGAGAAAAGAAAAACGAAATCTCGGCCGAAGACCGAGAGTGAAAGGAAGGAGTGACAGTTATGTCGATCAAAAAAATGCTGACCGCAGTCTTTGTTATCGGTGCCATGACGCTTACCCAGGCTCAGGGCCTGTCCTTTGGTGTCTTTGGCGGCATCTCGCAACCGTATGACGAAGAAGCAAATGATTGGAATATGGGGTTTAGTGTGGGGGGAAACAGTTTTCTTATGCTGAACCCCAATCTTGGAGTAGGACTGGGCGTGGTTTACAACCGCTGGTCGGCGGACGAAGACACCTGGCTTGACATTGCCAACGTCCAGGGGGAGGTCGACGGTGCATCGAATGTAACGAACATTTATCCGGCGGTCCGGTATAACACCGCATTTGAATTCCGTCCGGTAAATTTTTTCGGTGAAGCAGGTGTAGGCCTTCAGATCCAGCGTTCCAATGTTGAGATAGGGAACCTTGATATTTCTCCCGACGACGACAACCAGTTTTTCGGGGTCCTGTCGGCGGGAGTACAGATTGGGAATATCGACAATATCACGCTTGACATTTTCCCGTCTTATCAAATAGCATTTCCGCTTGATGAAGCTGCCGGCTTCTTCACGGTAAATGCCGGTGTCACCTTTCGTTTCATCTGATACCGCGTAGTCACCATAGAGCACACAATGCCGTTCATGATTCACCGGCCGGTCATGAACGGCATTTTTCGTACCTTCAGGCTACCCGACTGTCGATATTGTGATGCACAGGAACTCTCCCGAAGTGGGCTATCCGAGATTGCCCGAGGTGTCGAGGCAATCACCTCCGAGGACTCACACCGGAGGTGTCCACAACTCGGCATTGCAGCCGTTCGGTTTGATAGCCTCCCGATGAGCTTCAAGCAAATCGGCTACAATTGCCTGACGGTCGTCGTCGGTTGCGTCCTCGCGCGGGTGTACATGCACGTGGGTCGCCTGGTGATCAAGTACGCATTTCTCCGCAAGACGATGATCAATTTCGGCCGTTAGTTCTCCCCGACCAATCAAAACCGCGTCCCAACCTCCCGATACCGCTCGCGCAAATATGTAGATTCCCTTTTTCGCGACCACGGGACGCTCCAAAATCGGGTGTGCTACAAAGGTATAGTTCTTACCACTCGCTCCGCTCCATTGCACATTTTCGCCTTGATGTGGCATTCTCGTACCTCCTTTTCAATGGGCCGCAACATACCATCTGCCGCGGCCGGGTCAATTGCCGAGCACGCATATTGCTCCTCCTAGCAAGTGACATGCCGTTCGAGCGATGGTTTGGATTGGGATAGTTCGGGGTGAGGAGCCCTGCTGCCGGAGACATGCGGACGATAAAAACGGGATGAGGCGAATCATGTTATTTTAAGGGTGAAGACCATTGCCCGGACAAATCGTGATTTCGGTAACCGGATCACCCGATGCAGCGCCACAAAACCGATATGTCTGTCGTAATGTGATTGGATGTTGCACTATACACCGGACCGACGAAAAAATTCGGAGAGGACGGGACTGGTGTCCCAGCCGGTCTTCAAAACCGGTAGCGGGCGGATAACACCGTCCGTGGCAGGTTCGATTCCTGCCCTCTCTGCTTCAACCAGAGCCTTGTATGACAAAACCAAACCTTCGCCTTCCGGCTGTCGGTATTCTTCTGCAGCGCCCCGATGTATCGGAGCTTTGTAGTCGGTATAGTCGGGATTTGGTGACCTATGCGATACGACAGGTCCTGGCGAAAACGCGGAAGGAAACAACCGAAAACCCTCCTTCTGAGGATAAGCTGCTTCATCAGGCGAAGAACATCATCAGATCCGTCGCGGAACCATCACTCAAGAAAGTGGTAAACGCAACCGGCATTGTTCTTCATACGAATCTCGGCAGAGCCCCGCTCGGGGAAGCAGTTATCGGAGATGTCGCTTCGGCGGCAGGCGGCTACTGCAATATTGAGTTCGACCTGGCCGAAGGACGCCGGGGAAAAAGAACCGTGCACGTCCGACCGGTTCTCCAGTATCTCACCGGTGCCGAAGACATCGTAGTGGTGAATAACAACGCCGCCGCCATTATCCTCACTCTGTATACACT